>JALSQL010000030.1 GCA_026985435.1 Acidilobaceae archaeon | reverse complement strand
AGGGCCTGGCTGAGGAGCCGGCGCCTGGGGTGCTCCTCTACCGCCTCGAGGGCCGGGGTAGGCACGCGAGCAAGCTCGCCAGGGAGCTGGCCCGCCGCCACCCCGACAGGGTTGTCGTGGTCGCATACAGGTCCGCGGCCACCGGCGAGGAGAGGGTCTACGCCAGGACCTACATGAGGGGCGCGCCCCCGCTGGGCTCCCGGGCCAACATAGCCAGGCTCCGCTCCCGGGGCTACTCCGCGGGAGGCAAGAGCCAGGGGGCCAACAACGTGCTCGCAGTGGAGGCGCCGCCCGGCCGGCTCGGGGACGCCCTGGCCGAGGTTCTCAGCGTGCTCCGGGACGCCCTGGGGGTGAGGTCCTAGCTCTGCTACACCTGCTGTCCTACACCCAAACTTTTAGGATCCAAGCGTAGCACCCCGCCAGCGGGCGGCCAGCGTGGTCGACCCCGGCAGGCTCGTCGACAGGAGGGCGGAGATCGAGAGGCTTGAGCGGGCGTGGAGGGCTGGGGGCGGCCTCGTGCTAGTCTACGGCAGGAGGCGCATCGGGAAGACGAGGCTGCTACTCGAGTGGGCCCAGGGCAGGCCTCACGCCTACTACCAGGCCAGCCTCTCCGGCGGCGGGGAGAACGTCGCGGGCCTGGCGGCCGCCGTCGAGGAGGGCCTGGGGGTCCGGGGGGCCTCGGGCCTGAGGGACCTGAGGAGCCTCATAGCCTACACCGCCGCGGCGCTCCGCGGCCGCAGGGCCGCCGTGATCGTTGACGAGGTCACCTACTGGGTGGGGGTCGACCCCTCTGTGGCCAGCGACCTCCAGTGGGCCGCGGACCACGTGCTGGAGGGCAGCGGCCTCACCCTGGTGCTCTCGGGGAGCCTCCTAGGCGTGGTTGAGAGGGGCCTAGCCGGGGGCGGGGCGCCCCTATACGGGAGGGCCCGCCTGAGGCTCAGGCTGGGCGAGCTGGAGCCCTGGTGCGTTGGGGAGTTCGCCCCCCGCTACCAGCCCGTCGACCTCGCCAGGCTCTACTCGACCCTGGGGGGCGTCCCCTACTACCTCCGCCTCGTCGACGACTCGAGGAGCGTGGCGTGGAACCTCGCGGAGCTCCTCGGCCCCGGGGGGCTGCTGGAGGACGAGCCCCTATTCATAGTTAGGGACGAGGTGAGGGACCCGCACCCGTACCTGGCCCTCCTCTCCGAGCTGGCGAGGCTCGGGGCGGCGAGGCTGGGCAAGGCCGCCTCGAGGGCGGGGATACCCTCGAGCCACGCCAGCGCGTACGCCGCCCGCCTCGCGCTCCTCGGCCTCCTCGAGCGGGTCCCCCTGATCGGGGGCGGCAGGGCTAGGCTCTACAGGGTGGCTGACAAGCCCCTCCGCTCCTCGCTCCTCGCCCGGGGGCTCCCGCCGGCGAGCCCCGAGAGGGCCGCCGAGGTGGTGGAGCGCCTCTCCGCCATTGGCTGGGAGGAGCTGGCTGAGAGGCACTCGACCAGCGTGCTGGCGGCCCAGCTCGGCCTCACGCCGAGCCTCGCCGGGAAGGCCCTGAGGCGGGGGGAGGAGCTGGACTGGGTCGTGCTCGACAGGGAGCGCGAGGAGGCCCTGGTGGTTGAGGCCAAGTGGTCAGACCTAGACCGGGCCAGCCTGGAGAGGCTGGCTAGGAGGGTGGAGGCGAGGGCTAGGAGGGTTCTCCCCGAGCCCTACTCCTCCTACAGGCTCACCGTGGCCGTCTACGCCAGGAGCGCCCCCGCGGAGCCCCCGGGCGGGGCGCTCGCCGTCAGGGCCGAGGACCTCCCCTGGGGCCGCTGCTAGGCCCCCCGAGCAGCCCGGGCCCCACGGCCTCGAGGCCGTAGTCGTCCCTCGCGAACTCCCTCGCCGCCGCCCTCCACGGGGGCAGCGCCAGGAGGAGCGCCGCCTCCTCCGGCGCCAGGAGCAGCACCCTAACCGGGGGCAGGGGGGCGGGGAAGCGCCTCACGCGCTCCGAGTAGGGGAGCCCCCGGGCGCCCCCGTAGGCTATTATGTGGGTGCCCCCCACCCAGGCGAGGCTGGCCTCGGCGAGCGCCTCGGAGACCCTCTCGATCGCCCCCGAGACGAGCCCCGCCGGCACGGCGGGCTCGAGGCTGCCCCCGGCGCAGCCGTCGAGGGCCGAGGCGACCCGGACGGCGCACTCTATGGCGTCGAGCGCCTCCCTCCTAGCGTAGCCCAGCTCCACGTCTAGGACCGCCACCACCTCGGGGTGCTGGAGGGGCGCCACGAGCGCGTCGAGCGCCGCGGCGCAGCCCAGCAGCCCCCCGAGGGCCCCGCAGGAGCCCGAGAGGCCGGCCAGGAGGTAGGCCACGCTCGGCCACCCCCCAGGGCCCAGGCCCCCGTAGGGCCCCGCGGCCCTGTAGAGGGCGGCGCTCCACGCCTTCACCACCGCCCACTCGTGGAACCCGGCGGAGACGTCCATCCACGCGGCTAGCAGCAGCCTCCTAGCAGGCCCGAGCCTCCACGCTGGAGGCCCCCCAGCCACCAGTGGACCCCCACGGGTGGCGGCCGGCCAGCATCTATTAGCGTCCCCCCGGGGCTCCGGGGCTCGGCTGTCACGCCATCCCCCCGGCCCGCGGGGGGTCGAGCTAATCCCGCCTCCACACCGCCCCGGGGGGCCGCCGTTGGGGGTGGAGGCCCACGCTATAGCGTTCACCGCCCCCGGCTGGAGGCGTGGTACTCCACGAGCCCGTAGGCCGCCATGAGCAGGAGGAGCACCACCGCAGCGCAGGCCCTCAACCCGCACTCGCCCGCCCGCAGCGCCAGCACCGCCAGGAGCGCCGGTATCGCCAGGAGCACCCCGAGGAGGAGCAGGCTAGCCGCCTCGAGCGCCGCTGAGAGCACCCTCAACGCCGCCAGCCCCGACCCCCGCCGCTAGGCGGGGGCCCCACGCCTATATCCCGGGCGCCCCCCCAGGGGGCGGGGGGTGTCTGGGGGTGCCGGTGGACCCCGAGGCCCTAGCCGGCCTGGTGGAGGAGGCCCGCGGGGGGTGCAGGCTGAGGGTCTACGTTAAGCCCGAGTCCCCCAGCGAGAGGCTCGTTCTGGAGGGCGGGGACCTGGTGTTCTACACGCCCGAGCCCCCAGTGGGGGGGAGGGCAAACGCCGCCCTCGTGCGCTTCCTGGCCCGGGCCCTCGGCGTGGGCAGGGTGGACGTCGAGATAGTCAGGGGCCTGAGGAGCAGGGTCAAGATCGTGAGGGTCCAGGGGCTGGACCCCCGGGAGGCCGCCGAGCGCCTGGCCCGGGCGGTCGAGGCGGCAGACTAGCCCCGGGAGGGGGTGGCCCCGGGTTGGCGGTCAGGGTCGAGGCCAGGGTCGAGGCTTACAACGACGCCCTCCTAGAGATACTCTGCTACACCCACCCAGCCGTGGACCCCGAGACCGGCCACCTCATATGCCACCACCACACCCTAGGCGCCGCCGTCATAGAGGCCGGGGGCCACCACATACCAGCACTACTCATAGGAGGCTGCGCCTACCTAATCCAAGGCCCCCAACACACAGCCAAAACCCTAGAGGCCGCGGAGCCCACCACACTACAAGCCCTAACACCAGAGACAGCCCACACAACAGGGGAAACCACAGGGGACCCCTACTGGCTAACCCAAGCCCTCAGGGCCGCCGCCGAGCTACGGGCCCACGCGAGCCTATACACCCTACAAGTAGACGGCACCCCCTGGACCGCGGTCCACATAAAAGCCCAGGACCTCGAAGCCCTAATACTAACACCACCCACATGCACCGAAGACCACTACAAAAAGAAAAGCCAAACCTTCTACCAGTAAAACCAACCCCACAGTCCCACCACACAGACACTCTTTCAACCCTATCACGTAGATACATAGTCGACTACACCGTTTCGTTAAAGCTAAGCACAAGCGAGCCTTTCAATTCTATCACATAAATACCCCCCGGAAGCAAGACGAGGAACTACCTAGCGGCTACTAGTAAGTACCTTCCAATTCTATCGCGTAAATACCGGCCCTCGAGGAGGCCCGGACCCTGCACGACTGGCTGTCTGCCACTTTCAATTCTATCGCGTAGATACCATGTTCATCAAGTATGTTCGGGAGTGGTCGCTTGCCGGACTTTCAATTCTATCGCGTAGATACAAGGAACAGCGTCTGGAGGAGCAAGCTGGGTCGTAAATCTTTCAATTCTATCGCGTAGATACCTCGCAAAGGGAAGAGATATAATAGCTGTCATATCATTAGCTTTCAATTCTATCGCGTAGATACTATTAGAGAGCTTAGAAATCTCAAGGAGGAGCTAGACTTTCAATTCTATCGCGTAGATACTGTCTAGCTTGTGTTTAAGTACTTCTTTACACTTCTATCTTTTAGATGCCCTTATGCCTTTATGCTGGTCTTATAGTGCTTCTATAGTGTCTTGTGGCTCCCCTGGTGGGAGCCGCGTTTCATGTCTTGGGGTGTGTTCAGGGTTATTATTGTTTTTGTTTTTGTGTTGTATGTACTCCCGGGTTGGGTGGGGAGTTTGTTTGTTAGCCAAAGTTGGCTTGTGGTTGTGGTTTGGGCGCGCTTCAATAGCCAAATTGGGGTGTGGTGTTTTTAAGGGTCCCGTTTGGGGGCGGGAGTTTCCTCTGCATTGTGGGAGGCGGGCTAGGGGTGCCTGAGTGCTAGTATTGTGTCTATTATGATGAGTGCCGCTATTAGGGCTTCTAGTATTAGGAATCTCGTCTCGGTGGCTAGGGTTGCGGTTATCTCTATGGTCTCGAGGGCTGTGTTGAGCATCCTGCTGAGTGTGGTGTAGCGCTCCTCTATCTCGAAGGTGTAGCGTAGGGTTTCGAGTAGGCTCTCGTAGTGGGGGTCCTCCCAGGCCGCTGGGGGCTTCTCGAGGATTAGGAGGTCGTTCACCAGCGTGTTCCTCGCCCTGAGGGCCCTCACTAGGCTCTGCCTGGCGGTGGCCCGGGGTATCCTCGTGGCGGCGAGGCGCTCTAGGAGGTCCTCGACCTCGTCTAGGAGGCTGCTGGCCTCGGCCTCTAGCCTCCTGAGGGCGGCGCTCTGGGCTAGGACTAGGGCTAGTATCCTCCTCGCCTCCCTGTCCAGGGGGCCCCGTATGAGGTCGTCCCCCACCACCACCGTGCCGGCGGGGAGCCTCACCCTCCTCCCCCGGGCGCTCGGCGGCGGGGGGCGGGGGTCCCAGGCGTACTCCTCCACGTAGGCGGCGTGGCCGGGGGGCTCGGCGGCGCGGCGGAGCTTCTCCAGCAGCTCCTCCTGTGGGGGCGACGCCGTGTAGCCCAGTATAACGGCGACGCCGAAGGCGTAGATGTAGGCCTCGCCCCCGCCGGCCTCCACGGTTATGGGCTCGTCCCAGCGGGTGAACCTCCTCCCCACGGCCTCCTCGACTAGGTCCGGGTCGAACTCCCTGCCAAGCGCGAAGGCCGCCAGCCTGACGGTGCCCTCCAGCCCCGACCCCCTAGCCGGCTGGGGTTGGGGTGGGGGGTTTAGCGCTCGCCGCCTGCTGGTTGCGTGCTAGGCTTCCAGCTCGCCTGGGAGCTGGAGGTACTTCCACCTTATGTACTCGTTGAAGTGCTCGGGGTTGAGCGGCTCCCCGGTGGCCCTCTCCACGAGCTCCTGGGGCGGCAGCGTTGAGCCCCACCTGTGCACCGCCTCCCCCAGGGCCTCCCTGACCGGGGCTAGGTCGAGGCGCTCCACCCTCTCGGGGAAGTCTGGCAGCCTCTCGAGGATCATCCGCCGCATCTGCGCCGCTATCACGTTGCCGAGGGTGTAGGTTGGGAAGTAGCCCATCGCCCCCATGGCCCAGTGGATGTCCTGTAGTATGCCCTCGCTGGGGCTGCGGGGGCGTATGCCGAGGTGCTTCTCCATGAGGTCGTCCCAGACCTGGGGGGCCTCGCCCGCCTCGAGCTCGCCTGCTATCAGGGCCTTCTCGATCGTGTAGCGTACGTGTATGTGGAAGTTGTAGGTCAGCTCGTCCGCCTCGACCCTTATGGTGTCGGGCCTCACTATGTTGAGGTACCTGTACAGCTCCAGCCAGCTGTAGCGGCGGGTGAAGCCCAGGAGCTCGTCGAGCACCCCCTTGACCGCCCTGGCGAACCAGGGGCTCCTCCCGACTATGTTCTCCCAGAACCTGCTCTGGCTCTCGTGCACCCCCATGCTCGCCCCGCCCTGGAGGGGGGTCGCCGCCAGGTTCCTGTCGACCTGCAGCTCGTAGAGGGCGTGGCCGAACTCGTGTATCACGGCCGTGAGGGTACGCCTAAAGTCCCTCCCCTCGTACCTCGTCGTTATCCTAACGTCGTCCACGCTCAACGCTATGGTGAAGGGGTGGGCTGAGACGTCGAGCCTCCCCCTCTCCCAGGGGAAGCCGAGGAGGGTTAGGATCCTCCTGTTGGCCTCCTCCATCGCCGCCCTATCGTACTCGGCCTCCTCGAGGGGGTGGCTGTCGGGGTAGAAGCCGTCGCCCCTAACCCTCTCGAGCACCCTCCGCGACTCGGGGAGTATGGTGTCGAACACCCCGTCCATCACGTCCACGGTGAGGCCCTCCTCGTAGAGGTCTAGGAGGGCGTTGTAGGGGTGGCCCTCGTAGCCCAGGTGCTCCGCTATCCGCCTGTTTATGTCCACTATCCTCTCCAGGAACGGCCTGAACCTCGCGAAGTCCCCCCTCGCCCGGGCCTCCCTCCACGCGGCGAGGGCCTCGGGCTGGATCCTGGCCTTCTCCCAGGTCAGCTCGGGGGGTATGCTGCGTGCTATCCTAACCTCCCTGGAGAGCACCCTCACGAGGCCCCTCTCGTACACGTTCAGGCTGTCGAGCTTGGACTGGGCCTCCTCAAGCAGCCTGGCCAGCTCGGGGTCGAGCAGCATCCTCTGCCGGAGGGTGGCGATCTCCGCGGCGGCCAGACCCCTGAAGGCCGCCCCCGCTCGGGGCATGTAGGTCTCGTTGTCCCACCCCATGAGGGCCTCGGCGTGGCCTAGGGCCCAGAGGGGGCGGGTCTTCGCGAGGAGCGCCCTGACGGTCTCGTCCTCGAAGTAGCCTGGGACAGGCTCGGCGGGCCTCGCCTCCACGGCCTGCACCCGCCCGGGCCCGGCTGGGCTGGCGGGGATAAATCGGCTTCCTACACATCCCCCGGCGGTTACTCGGCTAGCCTCTGGCAAATCGCCGCCTCTAGGAACCTCCTCACCACCACGGCCAGCGCCCTCAGGAGGCCGTGGCTGCTGGTGTCGCCCCTGGAGGCCTCCGCCTCGAGCTCCTCCACCATCTCCAGGGCGTGGACCAGCCTCTTCAGGCTCCCGGCGGAGGCGCCGCCCAGCACCTCGGCGAGGAGCGCCCTCAGCCTCCCAGCTGTATCGGGGCCCACGCGCTCGGCCGCTAGGAGCGCCAGGTCGGCTAGGGGCATTATGAGGGAGAGCGCCACCACGTCCTGGGGGGAGGTCGCGGCCTTCTCGGCGGCCGACTTTATTATGTTGGAGTAGAGCTCCTCGACCACCTCCCTCTCGACGCCGCTGCCGCCGGCCTCGAGGGCCTGGAGCACGTGGGAGCTCAGCCTCCTGAGGTACGCTGACGGGTCGCCGCCGGCGGGGGAGAACTCGAGCTCCAGGCTGCCGACCCCTATGTTGTAGGACTCGACGCTCGGGCTGGCCTCTAGGAGTGCTGCGACCCGCTCGAGGTCCAGCCTGACGGTCCTCGGGTTCCACTCCACCCTGACGCCCCTGTAGCCGAGGGTGTAGGCGCACCTGATCACCCTCTCCAGCCCGAGCCTCTCTATTATCGAGTTGACCCTCACCCTGAGCGTGCGCCCCCTCACGCTGCCGGAGAGGGCCACCGGGACTATGCGGAGGCTGGAGCCCTCGTCTATTATCGCCACCTGGTCGCCGGGGGTCAGGCCTATCTTCCTCGCCCACTGCTTGGGTATCGTGACCACGAGGCTGGAGCCCCCGAGCCTCTGGACCCTCCTGAGGTCCTGGCCGAACTGTATGAGCGACAAGCCTCTCAGCCCCTCCGCCTTCCACCCCTACTCGAAGCGGGTTCGCCCTATTAAGCTTTAACAGCGTTAAAGGCCTCCCCTCCGTGGGGTTAGACGCGCTCAAACCCGTCACGAGAGATAAAAACTCGGACACCGCAAACATACACCACCGGGGAGGTGGGCTCCGGGATGCCCCTATACCCGAGGAGGAGGGTACCCCTAACCGCCAGGGACGTGATGGCCGCGCCGCCGGTCACGGTGAAGCAGGACGCCCGCATGAGGGAGGCGGCCAAGCTCATGTGCGACCGCCGCATTGGGAGCGTGCTCGTGGTGAACGACGCCGGCCAGCTGATAGGCATACTAACCGAGCGCGACCTAGCCTGCGCTATCGCCGCCGAGTGCAGCGACGCCCCCGTCTGGA
This sequence comes from Acidilobaceae archaeon, assembly GCA_026985435.1. Lineage (GTDB taxonomy): Archaea > Thermoproteota > Thermoprotei_A > Sulfolobales > Acidilobaceae > Calypsonella. The sequence goes on along the minus strand of JALSQL010000030.1, from coordinate 7,267 downwards.
GCATAATGACCGAGAACCCCGTCAGCGTGAAGCCCGAGACGCCGGTCGAGGAGGTCGTACGCATAATGGGGGAGCTGGGGGTAAGGCACATACCCGTCGTCGACGAGGAGAACAAGCCCCTGGGAGTCATAAGCGTGAGGGACATAGTGTCGCTCTTCCGCCTAATCACGAGCCTCCTAGCCAAGTAGCCCACATTTTACCCTCCACCACACCCCTCCAACCGGCGGGGGCGCGTTTTGGGCGTGGACCCCGACCCCGCCACCGGGAGGGGGAGGCGCCTGAAGGGGGAGGCCATGGAGGGCCTCGTTGAGAGGTACTTCACACTCCAGGGCTACCCCCTCCGGAGGAACGCCAGGGTGAGGGGCGCCAGCGGGGCCCTCCACGAGGTCGACATCCTCCTCGAGACCAGGGAGGGCCCGGTGGTTGTAGAGGTCAAGAACCACTCGAGGCCCGCGCCCAAGGAGGTCGTAATGAAGGCGTACGAGGTCGCCCAGGACATAGGCGCCCGGGGCGCCGTGGTCGTCTCCGCCTCGGGCTTCACGGAGGGCGCGAGGAGGGTGGCGGCCAGCCTCAGGGTGGAGCTCCTCACCCTAGACGACATACTATCCTACATAGAGGCAGCGGGGGCTGGGGGGCGCGCCGTCTTCCTCCAGGCCAGGCTCGGCCGCGGGAGGCTCGACTCCGAGGCGTCCAGGAGGGCTAGGAGGAGGCTCCTACTCCTGAGGCTGGAGAGGCCCGAGCCCCTGGGCTGCGTGTACGCCCCCATCTACTACCTCGAGGGCAGGGTGAGGCTGGGGGAGGGCCGCTACCGGGACGTCGACGCCGCCTTCTCGGCCGTCACCGGCCTACCCCTCGGGGCCTCCGGGGGCGTGGTGTACGAGGGCGCCCCCAAGTCCAGCCTCCTACCCCCGGAGCTAGCCGGGGAGTACAGGAGGCTAGCCGGCAGGCGGGTGGCGAGGGCAGAGTACGTGGCGGAGCACGGCGAGGCGGCCTGGAGGAGGCTCGAGAGGGCCCTCCGCAGGCTCGGCCTCGCGGCCACGGTCCAGGCCAGGCCCAAGGTCGTGGAGGTCATCGACGACAGGCCCGGTCTGGGCGAGCTCGAGGAGGCCGCATCCCTGCTCGTAGCCCCCAAGGCCGGCGGCCCCGGCCGCTGCGCCCTAGCCGAGCCCCGCTACAGCCCCGGCGGCGTGGCCAGCCTCGCCGAGAGGCTCTACGGCCTCCGCGCCCGCGCGGCTAGGAGTATATACGCGCCGGTCGCAGCCTACAGGATGCGCGCCAGGGACGGCACCTACAGGCTCCTCTACCTGACAGCCTGGACCCCCAGGCCCCTCGAGTTCAGGCCCGCCGACCCGGAGGCCTACCTGGAGCCGCTCGCTGGCTAGGCTGGGAGGTGGACTCACATGGTGCCCTGACTGCTAGGCTATCCTCGCGGCGCCCACCTTCTCTAGGGCCTCGAGGGCGCCTAGCAGCGCTTCGAGCCTGGGGCCCCGCCTGACGCCGTGGAGGGCGTGCTGCAGCGTGAGGGCCTCGCGGAGGGTGAGCCCGGCGCTGGCCATTATGGCGGGCTCCATCAGGTACCACGTGTACCCGTCCAGGCCGCCGTGGATGGCCCGGCGGAGCTGGGCCCCCGCCTGGGGGTCGGCCGCGGTCACGGCCTGGGGCGAGACTATCCTGGACTCGAGCCTGAGGCTCGAGTCCGGCGCCCCGGGCCTGTAGTCGCTGGGCGGGCTCGAGCGTGGGTGGAGCCCGTAGGCTAGGCGGAGCGTAGAGGCGGCGAGCCTCGCCGCGGCCTCGTCCCCGCTGGCCGCGTGGCGCAGGGCCACCTGGGTGGTGTAGTGGTCGGCGAACCACTCGGGCCTCGGGAGCCCCGAGGCTAGGGCGTAGGCCGCCGAGGCGGCGGCCAGGGCTGCGAGGCGGAGCCTCTCCGGGCTTATCCTGTCGGCGTCGTCCCTGTCGCTGTGGTAGTAGCGGTCGGGCCACTGGTTCAGCATGGCCGCTGGCACTCCGTAGGCGTTGAAGGAGTCGTGGTCGCTCCCGCTGGTGTGGGCGACCAGCGTCCACCCCCCGCCCCCGGCGGCTAGGAGTGCGTGGTAGAGGGCGGCCGCGGGCTCTAGGGGCAGGGGCGGGGGCGGCGGCACCACCCTGAGGGGCCCGTCCCCTGGGCCCGGGGGGACCCCCACCATGTCTATGTTGAGCGCGTAGTCAACCCTGAGCCCCCTCTCGAGGAGGTACACGCTCCCAGTATACTCTGGGAGGAGCAGGAACACCACGTCCCCCCCGGGCGCTGGGAGCCTCCCGCTCTCCACGGCCTCCCCGAGGGCTAGAGCCGCCTCGACCACGGCGGCGGCGCCGCTCGCGTTGTCGTTGGCCCCCGGCCTGGGGTGGCACAGGTGGGCGACCACCGCCACCCTGGGCCCCGAGCCCCTCCCGGGGATGACTGCCTCGACTATGGGCATCCTAGCTGGGCCCCCCAGGGTGGAGTCCACCGCCACCCTCGCCCCGCCCCCGCCACCCGCCAGGCTGGAGGCCAGGCTCGAGGGGAGGGTGGCCGCCGGTATGCCGGCCTTGGATAGGAGTCTGTGGGGGAGGAAGAGGCCCTTGTAGGGCACCGCGTCCCCTGGCAGGCCCCGCCTGTAGAGGAGCAGGGCCTCCGCCCCCGCCTGGCTGGCGAGGGTGTACGCAACGTCCTGGGGGCCGTCCACGAGCGCTATGGCGCCCCGGGCGGCCTCGTAAGCCTCGGGGCTCCACCACTCCCTCACCTCGACCACGCTGGCCTCCAGGGGCCCCCCGGGCGGGGTGTGGGCGGCCGCCAGGGTGGGGTGGCCCTCCAGCCTCAGCCTCGCCCCGGCGGCCTCCACGTAGGCTGAGTCTACGCTCCAGCTGGGCGGCGCTGGCACCCAGGCCGGCATCGCCAAGGGCGAGGTCTCCAGCCTCTCGACCTCGATCGGCAGGAGGGGGTCGGCCAGCAGGGTGTCCTCCACCGCGGCGGCCGCCTCGGCGAGGCCGGGGGCCCCCTGGACCCTGTGCTCTAGCGTTATCCTCTTCAGGGTGTGGTAGGCCCTGTACGCCTCCACGAAGCCTGACAGCGCCTCGACGGCGGCCCTCACAGCGGCGGCCTCGGCTGTGCCCATGGGCAGCGCACCCGCCGCTGGGGCGGGGCTTGGGTGGAGTCTTAAGCGAAAAACGGGGGGCTACGGGCGCTTGGGGCGCGGGGCTATCCCTCTAGCTCCCGGCGGAGCCTCTCCATGCCGTCCCTGGTGAGGAGGCTCATCAGCTCCGTCCTGTGCCTGACCTCGTCGGCTAGTAGCTCCTCCGCTAGCTCCTCTGTTACCGGGTCGACGCCGTGGGTGAGGTCGTAGAGCTCCCTGTAGGCCTTCACCGCGCACGCCTCAGCCTTCACGGCCGCTATGATGAAGCCGTCAACGTCGTACGGGTCCTCTGGTAGCGGGGGGTACTTGCAGGGGGATATCTCCCAGAGCCTCGAGAACTCCCTGGGGGGCTCCACACCTAGCTCCGCCAGCCTGGAGGCTATCGCGGCGGCGTGCTTGGTTATCTCCTCCTCGGCCTCCCTGCGGAACTGCTCGGCCACCACGCCGCTGAGGGGCCCCTGCACGAGCTCCGCTGTGAGCATGTAGTAGTAGCCAGCGACCCACTCGTCGGCGTAGGCTCCGAGGAGCTTCTCCACGATCGCCCCAACATCCGCCTTAGGTGAGATCTCCTTACCTAGAATGCTAGGATTCCCAGACATCTCGTTCGCACCTCACACTTCTACCTTAGCTTCCCTAACCTAGTCTGATATATACACCCGTACATACACGCCATACCTCTCAACCGACTAGACCTAGACCCCCTGCCATGCCATGCTATACCATATTAGGGACCCCGGGGGCCCGCTGGCGTGCCCCCTGAAGGGCGGAGCAGGGGCTCCCTTGGGCGAAGCTCCTGGCTGCGGTATCGAGGAGGTTAAGAGGCTCATAGAGTCCGGCTTCCTGACCGACCCGGACCTCGGGCGCGTCAGCGACGCCTTCAAGATCGCCTGGGTCGTGGTAGACGAGTCCCACGGGTGCCACCGGGGTAGCGACGGGTACAAGCCCTACCTCTCAACCCTCGAGGCCGTGCCGCTGGCCTACCCGGCCAGGTTCGTGTTCCGCTGCTCCAAGCTCAACAGGCTCACCATAGTGGACGCCTCGATACCCCTCTACATGCCCCTCGAGCTTGCCGGCGAGCGGCTCGGCAGGCTGATAATGGAGAGGGTGATGATGAACGACCCCTACGCCAGCCTCCGCCTCTCGGGCGTCAAGCGGAAGCTCGAGCTCTCAACGCTCTTCGTGCCGCGGGGCGACATAGCGTCGGGCCTCCTCAGCGCCGTGATGAACCTGATATCCGGGCACGCCACCGTCACCATGGTGCTCGAGGAGCTGGAGTCGGAGCTCGACTCCGAGGACTCCGAGAAGATCTCGAACCTCCAAGCCATACTCCTAGGCGCCGGCATCAGGAACCTCGTCGAGGCGGTCCAGAAGCTCAGGGAGGGCGGCTTGGCCAAGCGTAAGGCCCTGGCCATGCTCGACAAGGCCGGCTACAGCCGCGACATGGCGGAGGCCGTGGTTGAGGTGGCGTACTCCGACAAGCCCATCGACGACGCCTTCCACGACGTTATAAGAATGCTCCAAGCCGAGGACTCGACCAGGAGGCTCTACAGGTAGGCACCCCGCCCCCCGCCCCGCTGCACCTCACCCCAGAGCCTCTCCAGGAGGTCCAGGGGCACCTCCAGGTAGGGCTCACCCCCCACCTCGACCACCCTAACACCGAGGCCCTCTAGCCTAGCCCGCTCCCCCGGGTCCGAGAGTATCTCGTCAACGATATCCGTGAACCTAGCGTAGCCCAGCGTGTCGGGCAGGCTCCTGTAGAGGCCCCGGAACGCAACCTTAACCCTCTCCTGCCCCGCAGCCCTAGCAGTGGGGACCACTATGTCGCCCCTCCTGGCGAGGTACCAGCGGAGAACCTCCAACAGCGCCTCCACAGCGCCCACACAACGCCACCCCCCACGCCTGGCTGGTCGCTAGAGCATAAGACCCCCCACCCACCCACACGCCCCCACAGGGGGGAGCCGAGGGCCCGTAGCTCAGCCAGGATAGAGTGCCGGCCTGCGGAGCCGGTGGTCCCGGGTTCAAATCCCGGCGGGCCCGCCACACAAACAGACACCTCATACATGCCTCTCCCATCCAGAAAATAGTTATAGTTCAAATTTAAACTATAAAAAATTTATTTTATCTTTTAAAATAAGAGTTATGGGAATACTTTGAGCCGCGGAACCCTCTTGAAGTCCTCATCGAAGATAAGGGATAGTATCTATACCGTAGTGCTTACACGTAAGGGCTATGACGGCGTCTCCTGGGAGTAGGTTACATTTATTATATTTAACCTAACCATCGTGTCACGGATTTCATGCCGTGAACTTCTGCCTCGTCACTATATTATATTCAGTCAGTTAGTTAATAAATTATTCATAGCGTCTAGCTCGTTTTTGCAAACTCTAAACCATGCTTGGTTACCGTTTCTCACACTCGGTAAACACCCTTAACTCCATAGCGCCCCGTTACATGTATCCTAACTGTATCCTAACTAAGACGCACGAGGCTCCTTCCACCGTTCTAAGGCTTGTGTAACCCTTATCGCTGTCAGCTAGTGTTGTATCCACTATAAGGCTGAACTTTGGTCAAACATCGTGAATCAGATAGATTAAGGCGCTAGAATCCACGTATAACACAGAGGTTTTCGGCCCCTCAAGCGCCTCCCCCACAAGTTCTGGATATACGCGGCCTAGGATTCCCCGGTACTTCTCTAGTAACCTTCTCCTCTCTTCTACATCAACTATTCTAACAGGAAATTCTCTGTCCCCCTCCAGGTCAGGAGGCTCCTCAGGCTCCGCCCTTGCACTTCATCCTAACAACCTTAGACAACCCCGTACACCCGCCTTAAACACGGACACGGCCTCACCGGCCAATTAGCCTTCCCCAGGCCACGTGTCTCCAGAAAGGACTACTTACACTCCACGCCCCTACAGGAACCGCGGGTCTCGAGCCCTCGAGGCACCGAGATCCCAGGCTAGGAATCCCTGCAGGCAGCCGTATCGATAGGCCTGTATTAGCTTATTGTTAGATTGATTATGAGCGTATTGTAGTCGTTATCGTCGAGTAGGTAGTAGGACTCGGCCCCAGCTTTCAGGGCGTTATCCCTCATAACTCTATCGTTAGTGATTAGAGCCGCGTTGGCTTGCCTAGCTACCGCTATGTAGTATGCGTCAACCGCCCTACAACCGGTGAGAAGGGCTACCTCCGCTGCTTTGTCGTGGATGAGCTCTTCTCTTATTACATTCACGTGTTCAAGCGTTATGCTCGCTATCCTGAGGGCCTGCTCTGGACTAATTCTCCTCACAAGCACAGCTCGAAGCTCTACCTCGAATAGGAAAGGCTCATAGACTGGCAGGCCTAGACTAGATAGTATGTCTAGAACAGTTCTCGCTCTTTCGTGCCTCTCCGGCTTCCTAGGGTAGAGGAAGTAGTAGTCAGCGAAGACACTAGTATCCACTACGGCAACCCGAATAGCTCCCTTAGACATCTACCTCCTCTCCTCCACGAACTCCTCAACAACGTCTCGGTCTACCCTGAACTTGTACCTGCCCGCCTCCTCTCGGAACCCACTGAATTTCTTCCGAACAACTATTATATCTAACTCCTCGCCCTCCCTAAACTCAACATCATCGAGAGGCCTCAATACGCCCTTCTCGTACCTCACCCTAACAACCTTAGACAACCCCGTACACCCGCCTTAAACACGGCCTCACCGGCCAATTAGCCTTTCCCCAGGAGTGGAGAGTAGATCCTCAGCCTGCCCGCCGGGTGTGAACTCGACTCCCGATAGCCCCGCGTTCAAACACTGTGTGGGGGACCCCTGTGGTGGTCGTTTGTGGCTGTTTGCCCTCTCTTGCGGCTATGAGGTATGTGCACTAGCGGAATGCTTTTCAAGTCCGTATCTCCCCATTACCTCCTCGTACTCTCTAAAGATGTGCGGGATCTACTGGGGTGGTCAAGCGTGTGGCGGGCCTGGGGCTTCCGAGGCCTGTGGGCTGGCCGCGGTACGGCCGCTAGCTCCACCCGCTCTCGCGTTGTAGATTAGGATTTAACGGGGCTCGCAGGCGTGGTCCTCTGGGCGTGGCGGGGGCGTGGCTCGGGGGAGGGGCACTAGGACTAGCAGTTTCGGTGCTGCT
>JALSQL010000029.1 GCA_026985435.1 Acidilobaceae archaeon | reverse complement strand
GAGCTCCGCCGCCTCGGGGGCCTCCTCGGCAGTGTACCTCGGGGTGTAGGGTGGGAGGCGGCCAGTTATCCACCTGTTAGACTTGGTCTCGACTATCATGTAGGCGTAGAGCCTGACCCCCCACTTCCTGGCTATGCCCCCGACCAGCTCGAGCCTCTGGGGCGTGGCGTTGAGTACCAGCGCGAAGTCCGGCCTGCGGCTGAGCCTGCCCCGTATCTCGGCCGGGCTCTTCCGCGCGCTGAGCAGCAGCCCGACCTCAAGCCTCCCGAGGCCGTGCTCCCTAGCCACGGCCACGCCCTCCTCGGGCCCCGGCCCCCCGCAGGGTGCCGCCCCCCGGGGAGGGTCGCCCCGGAGGAGCACCAGCCTCCTCAGCCCCAGCAGCACCGCCGCCCCGACGAGGCTCCTGAGGCCCACCTCGTTGGTGTCCTGGGTTCGGAGGTGTGCTATGCCGGGGAGCCCGTACCTGTCCTCGATGAAGTGCGCGACGGCGATGCTGTGGGCCCTCGCCACACCCAGGGGGGACTCCGGTATGTCGACCCAGTCTACCAGGCCGCGGAGGGGCGGTATCCAGGCCTCGAGCTTCTCCCTGCTCCTCGTAGGCTCGACCTCCGCTATCAGCTCCACTAGGCGGCCCCCCGGAGGCTTACCCCCAAGTAGAAGCCCACCAGGCCTATAAGCATAGCTATAAGCACGACCCTCTTATGCCAGAGCGCCGTCTCCCTGTCGGGCCTCCGCGCCACCCTCAGGGCGGCGTATACGAAGACGGCGTCGACAACGGCTACGGGAAGGCTGTAGCCTAGCGTGTGCACCCACCCCTTCAGGGCCGGCAGGGGGCTTAGGGCTACCGCTAGGAGGTACAGCGCCGCCGCGGCGGTGGCGGCGGCCCGGGGGCCCCTCCTGACGGCCACTGTGGCCACGCCAGCCGCCCTGTCCCCCTCAACGTCCGCGATACCCTTCACTATCTCCCTCGCGAGGGCCGATAGGAAGACCATGGCCCAGAACACCACTATCACCCCCCTGAGCCTCCCGACCAGGGCCCCACCGTAGAGGAGCGGCACGGCGACGTTGAATGCGACTATAGCGTTGCCCGGGAGCCCGCTCCTCTTCAGCTTAAGGTTGTACGCGACAGAAGACGCCCACGCGGCCAGCGCGACCGCGAGGGTCCCCACGCCCGTGTAGGCCGCCGCCGCTAGGCCGGCCAGGCTGAGGGCCGCGAAGCAGGCCCACGCCGCGGCTACGCTCATCCGCCCAGATGGTATCGGCCTATGCGGGGCGTTGACCCTGTCTATCTCAACGTCAGCTATGTCGTTGAGCACCATCGCCGAGGCCCCCACCGCGAACCCGGCCACGAAGGCTGGCAGCGCCAGCCCCAGCGGGGGCGGCGACCCCGAGGCTATCAGGGCCCCCACTAGGACTGCGAAGCCCAGCATGGCCGAGTTGACGGGCCTCATCGACTCGAGGCACGCCCTCAGCAGCTCCGACCTCCCCAACACCAACCACGCGCGGGCCGGATTTATCCCGCACTACACCCCCAGGGCGCGGGGGTGCCAGGGGCTCTTGGCCAGCGAGTCCAAGTGGGCTAGGAGCAGGGTGCACTGGATAGACAAGCTGGCGGACGAGGTCGAGGAGAAGCTCCGGAGTAGGGGCGGGAAGGACGCCTACGTGTTCAACGGCGGCCTGAGCGTGTCGGGGGCCCAGCACATCGGCCGCCTCCGGGGGGAGGTAATCCTCGTGGAGACCCTCCGGAGGATCCTCGAGGGGCGCGGCCTGAAGGTTAAGCAGTACCTAACGCTCTACACCCAGGACCCCTGGAAGGGGAAGGAGAGCCAGAGGAGGGCCTTCCCAGACCCGGAGGGGGCACGCCGCTACACCGGCTGGCCCCTCGTCAGGGTCCCGGACCCCCAGGGCTGCCACGAGAACTGGGTGGAGCACTACTGGAGCGACTTCGGCCCCTACCTGGGCGAGTTCACCGACGGCAGGATAGAGGTCGTGAAGACCCACGAGCTCTACGCTGGGCCCCTGGGCGACTTCGCGCTCCTCAGCGTCCGGCTCCGAGATAAGGTTAGGAGCGTCATCAACAAGTACAGGGGCAGGAAGCCCTACCCCGAGGGCTGGATACCCGTCGAGGCCCGCTGCGGGAGGTGCGGCCGTATAGACACGACTGAAGCGCTGGAGGTCGACGAGGCCGGGCGCAGGGTCCGGTACAGGTGTAGGAACTGCGGCCACGAGGGCTGGGCGCCCCTCGGGGATACGAAGCTGAACTGGAGGCTCGAGTGGGTCGGCGTGTGGAGGATCCTCTCAGTGGACTTCGAGCCCTACGGTAAGGACCACGCCACGCCGGGCGGCAGCAGGGATAGCTGCGTTGACCTTGCGGTTAACGTCTTCGGCTTCCAGCCGCCAGCGGGCACCTGGTACGAGTGGGTCGCCATGAGGGTGGACGGCAGGGAGATGGACATGACCAGCAGCGGCTTCGTCTCCATAACGCCCAGGGAGTGGCTCGAGGTGGCTCACCCCCAGATACTGAGGTTCCTCTACCTCTACCACAAGCCCCAGCGCAAGATAGTCATAGACATGGCCGAGATCCCGAACTACTACGAGATGTACTACAAGGCCGAGAGGGTCTACTTCGGGGTAGACACCACTGGCAGCGACGAGGAGGACGCATACCTAGCCCGGACCTACGAGCTGAGCCACCCGAAGGGAGCGCCACCCGAGAGGCTACCCTCGCAGCCCCCCTACGCCCACACCGCCATACTCGCCCAGATAATACCGGGGGAGCTGCTGCCCGGGGAGGCCCTCAGGAGGCTGCAGCTCACTGGCCACCTCTCCAGGGACCCCGACAGGTACAGCCTAGAGTGGGCTGAGAGCCTGGTCGAGAGGGCCGGGAGGTGGGCTAGGAGGTACGCCCCGCAGAGGCTCCGGATAAGCATACCTGAGACCATACCCCGCCAGGCCCTCGAGGGCATCGAGAGTCCCGAGAGGCTGGCTAGGCTGGCCAGCGTGCTGGAGTCGCTCGAGGAGTGGAGCGAGACCTCCATAAAGGAGGCCCTGACACGCTTCGGCGAGGGGATGACTGGCAGGGAGCGGAGGCGCTTCTACAGGGACCTATACCTCGCCCTGCTGGGTAGGCCCGAGGGGCCCAGGGCGGCGCCCCTCCTGAGCCTGCTACCGAAGGAGTGGGTGGTCGAGAGGCTCAGGTCTGTGGCGTCCGGGCTACTCGAGGACCGTGGGGGCGAGTAGCAGCCTCACCTTGGAGCCCTCGGGGCTCTTGAACACCATCTCAAGGGGCCTGTCGGTGCTGAACTTTATGTCGACGGCGTCCGCGACCTTCGCGAGGTTCAGCACGTTCTTCAGGTAGGCTATGTCGTAGGCGCTGCTCGATGGCTTCACGACGTTGAGGTATAGGAGGCTCGAGGACTCGCTCGTGAGGATCACCTCGACGCGGCGGGCGCCCTCCCCCTGGGACTTGAACTTGAAGGTGTCATCGTCGGCCTCTATTATTATCGCGGACCCTACGATCTCAGCGTCCTTGACAGCCCTCTGGACCACGTCGGAGATCACCGACGCCTCGACGTCGTGCTCCAGGTTGATCTCCTCGGGGACCTCGGCGAGGACCTCTATGTTGGGTATCAGGTACCTCTTAACGGTGGCCGCGTCGATCCTCACTAGCACCCTGTCGTCCGACACCAGGAATAGCACCGTGTCGCCCTTCCTACCCCTCTTGAGCATGTTAACCAGCGACTCCAGGTGGACGCCCATCTCCACCTCCCCCTCGACCTCGTACTCGAGGAACGCCTCGGCCGGCATGGTGACCTCTATCAGCGCCATCTTACCCGGGTCCATACCGACCACCCTGACCCCATCCGTTGTTATGGTGAACCTCGCCTCCTCCAGTATCTTGCCCAGGCTCTCCATCATCGCCCGTAGAACCTTAGCGTCTGGGAACCTCATGCGCGCCCTGACATTCTCCACCTTACCCTCAAGCGTTTCGAGCGGCAAGAGTGCACCCCCAGCCTAGCGTGCGGCCCCCACTATTTAGGGTGGGCGCCCCTCACACTAGCGGCCCGATGAAGGGCTACGCCATCGGCCGACCCCCCCGGGTGGGGGAGGTGTGAGGCGAGCCCGTCCCCTAGAGGGCCGCCCTCCTCGGCAGCGGCCTCCAGGCGCTCAGGGGGTCCTCTGGCATGCTACCAGGCGCCAGGCAGGGGTCTCGGGGC
>JALSQL010000028.1 GCA_026985435.1 Acidilobaceae archaeon | reverse complement strand
AGACGACGAGGAGCGCGAGGCTGCCCAGGAGGCTCTGGAGGAGGCGGAGGCCAGGCGCGCGGAGGTACTGATAGTCCCGGCCGACAGCCCGGTCGGCGAGAGGCTGCGCCCCCTCGGGGGTGTTGTTGCCGTCCTCCGCTACCCCGTGCCGCGGGAGGCCCTACTGGGAGGCGGAGGAGATTAGCGTGGCGGTCGTCTTGACCCCGGGTATGCTCCTGATCCCGGTCACCACCCTGTCGAGGTCCCTGAGTGTGGAGACGACGACCTTAGCCACTATATCGTACTCCCCATAGGTCACGTGCACCTCCCTGACCTCAGAGGGGAACCTCCTCTTGGCCTCGGACGCTATCTCGTACTCGCGCCCGAGATCAACAACCATGAGGATAAACGCGGTTATCTCCTCGGCCACTAGGCCGCACCCGCTGGCCCCCGGCCAGCTGTTAGTTAAAAGTATTCTACCACGCGCAGATACCCCTGGAACCCGGGTAGTCACAGACTGGCAGGCCCCCCGGGATGCGTGGCGGTAAACACCTAACGGCGAGCCCGGCCAGCGGCCATCGGGGCCGGGGGGCGTGTGGGGATCGATCTCGGCGGGAGCCCCCGGTTGGGGCGGTGATCCGCTGGCCGGCGCTGCCGACGCCCCCGGCCCCTGGGGGTTTCCGTGTGTTCTAGTAGCGTATCTCGAAGGTCGAGTATTCCCCCCTGTACTCCTGGAACTCCACCCTCGCCTCGGCAACCCTCGCGAGGGGCGGCCCGCGTAGGCTCCAGCACACCACCCTCTCGACCGCCTCCCTGGGCCCCTCAAGCACTGCCTCGACTGTGCGCCCGTCCGGCAGGTTGCGGACCCACCCCGTCACGCCGTTCTCTAGGGCTACGCGCCTCATGTTAGCCCTGAAGAACACCCCCTGGACCAGCCCGCGGACTATCAGGTGGGCCCTCACCATCTCCCCGGCCCTAAGGTCGGGCTCGCCCTTAGCGCCCACCCCCCAGCACCTCCAGGATCTTCCCGGGCACTCGGGGGTCGTGGGAGGATATCACGCTTCCCACCCTCTCGACGCCATCGAGGCCAGCGTCTAGGGGCGCCCCTCCCGGCCCCAGAGCGGAGCCGCCGCACTCGATCGTCATCCCCAGCGCCGCGGCCGTGTCGACGTTCCTCAGCTTGCTCCTCAGGTCTACGAAGGCGTAGCCCCTGCCTATCGCGGTGTAGGCCATCTCCAGCGCGGCGCTCCCCAGGCTCCTAACCTTGAGGCCGCCGAGGCTCCTCGTTATCCTGGCCAGCCCCATGGCGGCCTCCGGGTGTTCCACGTATACGTATAGCATCCTCGACCCCGAGGCGGGCCCCCCGATTGGGGCCTCCCCCAGCCTGCAGCCGGAGCCCCTGGAGAAGCTGATTATCTCACCGTAGAATACGGGGGCGACGGCGCCGGCCACGACCTCCGAGAGCCTCCTAGCCCCTGGGGGCGCGGCTGCTAGGGACACGCTGGCCCATGGTATGCAGGAGGCATAGTTCGTGCTACCGTCCAGCGGGTCGAGCACGAAGACCGGGCCAGACCCGCCTAGCCTGACCAGGCCCCGCTCCTCGGTTACGAGGGTGCCGCCGAAGCCCTCGCTCTTCAGGGCGTCTATCACGTACTCCTCCGACTCTAGGTCGGCCCGTATGGTCTCGCCCCTCTCCCTCCTAGTGTATGCCTCGTCGCAGCTCAGGTCCCTGAGAAGCCCGGCGGCCTCCCCCGCTATCCTCGCTATGGCCCTCCTCAGCTCCTCCCACTCGCCCCCCATCAGGTGCACCCGCCGAGGCCCCCGGGTGGGGTGGGCGTATTAACCGGGGGGCCCTCTCTCTGGGCAGGTGTAGGTCGTGGCCCTCCCGGGGCGGCGCGGGGCCCTCGCGGCCATCCTGGTCCTAGCCGTGGCTGTGCCCCTAACCCTGGTGGCCGGGGCTGGCTCCCCCGTTGGCAGCCATATGGCGGTTGTTAAGGGCCGCAGCATGGAGCCAATACTGCACACGGGCGACATAGTGTTCCTCAAGCACCCACCCCCCGACGGTATAAGGGTAGGCGACGTCGTCGTCTACACCCGCGGAGGGGGATTCGTCATACACAGGGTCGTCAAGGTCTACAGGCACGGAAGCGCCACGTGCTACGTCGTGTGGGGAGACAACAGGAAAACAAACCCCATCCCGGACCCTGGCGACCCCCTCTCCTGCGGCACCACCACCCTGCGGGTGGGCGGGTACGCCTACACCGCCAGCGGCATCCCCTACAGTAGGATAGTCGGGGTCGTCGTCTCGGTCCACGGTAGCCTGCTCAAGATCCCCTACCTGGGGGGCTTCTCCCTGCTGTTCAGGTAGCCCCACAGCTCCTCGTCGCCGACGGCCAGCCTCGCCACCTCCACGACCCACCTGCCAGCCCCGCTCCGCCTGGACGCGATGGCCTCCAGCGCCTCCCTAGGGGTGACCCCGAGCCTCTCCGCCACCACCCGCAGTGAGGCCCCCAGCCTCCGCGCCGCCTCAGCGTGGAGCCTGCAGAGCCCCGAGGGCGCGCTAGGGCTGCTCTCCCGGCCGCAGATCGGGCACCTCCTCGGGGGGCTCCGGGCTCCGAGGCTGTAGGCCAGCTTCTCCCCCAGAGCCTCGAGGTTAACCCTGAACTCCTCCAGCACCCTCTCTATCACCCTCCTGGCATCCCCGACGACCTCAGCCCTCGTAAGCCTCCCAGCCCTGATCGCCTCCAGCTTCTCCTCGAACTCCCGCGTGAGCGACGGGGAGGCCAGCGATGGCACCAGGCTCTCCACTATCTCGGCCACCGCCATGCCGAGGTCTGTGACCACCGTGGAGCCCCCGCGGCTCTCCAGGTAGCCCCTCCTGTAGAGCACCTCGACTATCCTGGCCCTAGTGGCCTCCGTGCCTATACCCACGCTCTCCATCCACTTGACCAGGCTGGTCTTGGAGAGCTGGGCCTGGGGGCCGCTCCAGGACGTCGTGAACCCCGCCTTCACCACGCGCGCCTTCTCCCCGCGCCCAAGCAGCGGCACCAGCCCCTCCCGGGGGCGTAGGTAGGGGTAGTAGGCGTACCACCCCTCCCGGGTGACCTCCACGCCGCGGGCCTCGTAGGGCCTCCCGCGGCTGTCGTGGAGGAGTAGGGTGACTGAGGACACCTCAGCGCTTGGGGCGAAGGCTGCCAGGAACCTCCTGACGACCAGGTCGTATATCCTCCACTCGTCGGGGGATAGGCTCCTCCTGGGCCTCTCGCCTGTAGGGTATATGGCCGGGTGTGCGGGGTCGTCTTTCCTCCCCTGAACGGGCTTCAGGTGGCCGCGTGTCTCGCGGAGCAGCCTGGCGGCCAGCTCGCCGAGGCCTCCCGCCTTCAGGGCGGAGAGGCTCGATATTATGCTGGCATAGTCTATGGTTGGGGGTAGCTTCTGGCTGTTCGTGCGGGGGTAGCTTATCAGCGCGTCGAGGTAAAGGTTCTCCGCGATACTCTGAGTCTTCATAGGCGAGAACCCGTAGAGCCTAGCCGCCTCTGCCTGGAGGTCGCCCAGGTTGAAGGCTGGAGGCGGCCTGACCGTTCTCGACTCCGACCTGCTGGAGGCGACTACTAGAACGCCATCCCGGCGCAGCTCCCTGGCTATCTCAGCCGCCTCAGGCCTGGTACGGGGCTCCCAGCCCTTCGGGTGCGCCCTGAACCTGTAGCCGCCAGCCTCCAGCTCAACCGTCAGCGGGAACCGGGGCGTTGGGACGTGGAGGTTCCTCTCGCGCCACCTCCTCACGGCCTCGACGAGGGTTGGGGTCTGAACCCTGCCAGCGCTCAGTATGACCCTCCTGCCCGTCGCACGCCTCGCGGCGTGCATGAGCGCCCTCGACATGTTTATGCCCCAGAGCCAGTCCAGCTCGTGGCGCGCCATCCCAGCCTCTACCATCTCCAGGTCTAGCGGCTCCAGCCTCCTGAAGGCCCTCCTCAGCTCCACCGGGGAGAGGCTGGAGAACTTCATCCTCCTAGCCCGCCGGGTGTCCCCCAGCATGGCTATGATCATGTACCCTATAACACTGCCCTCGACGTCGTAGTCGCAGGCGTTGACGTAGAGCGATGCGGCCCTGGCCAGCGCGGCTAGGAGGTCGTGGAACTTCCTCAGGTGGCGGCTGCCCCGGTCGAACTCCCAGAGCGGCCTCCACTCATACTCGAATACCGGGTAGCCCCTCCTCGTCGTGTGGGGCCCGTATAGGTGGCCAGCGCTGGG
>JALSQL010000027.1 GCA_026985435.1 Acidilobaceae archaeon | reverse complement strand
ACGCTCCTAGTGGTTGTAGCGCTCTTCTCCGAGGTCGTGGGGGTGCACGCGGTGCTCTACTCCTTCGTGCTGGGGGTCGCGCTGAGGGAGGCCCTCCACACCAGGCCGGGGCTGCCGGAGAAGCTGGGGGGCCTCGTGTTCGGGTTCCTCTCCCCCATATTCTTCGTCACCGCGGGCCTCCACGTGGGGGGAGTCCACCCGGGCGGGGCGCTCCTGCTGGACTCCCTCGTGATACTGGCGGCCAGCCTCCCCGTGAAGGTGCTGGCCACGCACTACGCCCTACGCTCCACCGTGGGGCTGGTCGACCCCCGGCTCTCCACAGTCTTCGGGGCCCGCCTGACGGTCTCGACGATAATAGCCTACACGGGCCTCCTCCGAGGGCTGCTCCCCGTAGAGCTCGCGGCTTCGATAATGATAACGGCGGTCGCGGCCACGGCGGTGGCCGGGGTGGCCGCCGGGTGGGCCACGGTCGAGGAGGGACTCGAGGCCGAGGAGGAGGCCCTAGTGCCCGTGGAATAGCCCAGCCGCTACCCCTCAGAGGCCGCTAGGACCAGAGCTTCCAAGTCCCCCTGGGTGATCGGGCGGCCCCCAGCCGTAGGCTGTTATAATTTTCACGCTCGCGGCACCGGGAGGCCGGGGCTGGCGGTAATAATGAGTGGGAGGGCCGTTTTAGGCGGTTCCCCCTGGGCCCTATCTAGTGGCGGTTAGTGGTGTGGGTGGGTTAGCATTGTGTGGTCGTAGTGCATGACGAGTGGGAGGCTGGTCTTGGCTACGAGGTAGTCCTCCTTGTAGACGTGGCTCTGGATTATCATGACCCGGTCGGGGAGCCTTGGGAGGCTCTGCTTGGCCTCCTGCGGTAGGTCTATGTAGTCGAGCTGGCTCTTGTCCATCCTGAGCACTATCTTCGTGTTGGCGAGCTGGAGTATTATGTCGTGGAGGTCCCTCGGGCTGTGGGTTGAGAAGACAAGGCCGACCCCCCGGGCCCTGCCGAGGCGGGCTATCCTGGCTATCATGCCCGCCACCTGCCTGCTCGACTCGCGCTCCTCGACCGCCCCCTTCTCCTGGGGGAAGAACTGGTGGGCCTCATCTATCACGACTATAACGCTGGGGGTGGGCCTCCTCCTAGCCCACTCCCCGTGCTTCCAGGAGATCAGGCGCTCCAGCATCCTATACGCCGCTAGCCTCGGCGCCTCGACAGCACCCAGCCCCCGGAGGGCGGGCCAGTAGAGGTCGAGCACCACCGGGGCCCCGGCGTCGGCCGCCGCCTCGACTATCCAGCTCCACCCAGGCTCGGGCGCGACCCTAACCCCGCCGCTGGAGGGGAGGAGGACGTCAACCATACCGGTGTCTAGGAGCGCGCCGGTCCTGCGGAGGAGGGCCTCGACCGTGCCCTTATGCGGTACAGCCGACTCTATAGCGGAGAGGTAGAGGTCCGCTACGTCAAGCAGGGTGACGCCCTCGGGGGCGCCCTCAGCCGCCGCCTCCAACCCGGCCCCCACGGCGTGGGGGGCGTACTCCTCCAGCGTACCCCTTAGGGCCTCGCCCAGCAGGGACTGAGTGTTGAGGTCCTGCCTCCGCCTCTGAAGCAAAATGTGGGCCGCCGCCAGGGCCGCGTGCAGCGCGTGCAGCGGCCCAGCGTAGCCGCCCAGGGTCCTCCTCACCCTCTCCCTAGCCCTCCTGAGGAGCTCCCTGGCCAGGCTTGTGAGCCCCGGCATCAGGCCGGCCAGCGTGTCGGTGTCAACCCGGGTGGTGTCTATAGAGTAGGGGACGAGCCTCACCCGGAAGCCCGCCGGGACCTCGGCCTCCAGCGCCACGGCCCCGCCGCGGGAGAGCTGGACCCACCCGCCGGGCGGGGGGCCGGCTAGGGGCTCGAGGGACTCGCGGTAGTAGGTGCCAGCCCACTCCACCCAGGGGTCCCCGCCGGAGGCCAGGGCGGCCTCTACGTCGGGCGCTGTGAGGGGGACTACCACGTGGAGGGCCCTCGGGGGCCCCGCGCGCCCGTAGGCCCTACGCCGCACCTCGGCCTCCTCCAGGGGCTCGGGCGCCGCCCTGGGCGGGGGTGGGAGGGGTAGCTGGAGGAAGTCCTGGTTCATATCGGCTACGACCACCACGGGCCTGGACTCGCCGGGTAGCAGGGTGTAGATGCTGGCTATGATGTTCTTGAGGAGGGTCGTCTTGCCGGAGCCCGTGGTGCCGAGTATTAGGACGTGCTGGAAGAACGCCTTCAGGGGGAGCCTGACCGGGACGGCGCCGCCCTTCACGAGCCCCCCGGGGGTGGCGAGGGAGCCGAGCGGCACCCCCTCCTCGGGCAGGTCGAGGAGCCTGGCTAGAACCCCCGGCTCGGGGTCGACCACCGGCGCCTGGGGCTCTATGCTGGTGGCGGCCGGGGCCACCGTGCCCGTCTCGGGGTCTAGCTCAACGAGCAGCTCCCCGACTATGGTCGTCCTGGTTAGGAGCCCCTGGGGGTCGGGGTCTGTGGTGTAGCTGCTTATCGGAGGCTCAACGCCCAGCTCTGCCAGCTCGTCCCTCCTAACGATCTCAGCCACCCTTAGCAGCACTATGTGCCCCCACTTGGGGTCCACCACCGCCAGGTAGTCGCCGACCCTGTGGAGGGCACTCGGCCTCTCGGAGAAGTACACCTCCGGGTCGACCTCGAACTCGACCCGGGCGCCGCTCTGAACCCTGACCTCCCCATACCTAGACACGCTCCCGACTACCGTGCCGAGCCTCGACGCCATCTCGTAGGCGGAGCGTATGGCCTCCTCCAGCCTCTCAACTACGCCTCCAGCCAACCCCGCCACCCCCCGCCGCCCCGGAGGGCCTCGATCCTGGCCTCGACCTCGCTCTCGTAGCTGAGCGGCACCCCCGCCACCGCTAGCTCCCTCGCCAGGCTCCTGGCCACCGCCCTCGCCGCCGTGCGGGCCCGCCGGTCGCTCGCGGCTATAACGAGGGGCTGGACCGACCCGGCGAGTACGCTGGCCCTGGCGTAGACGTGGTACGGCTCGGCCCGGAGGTGCTCCCTCACAAGCTCCAGGCTCCCCGGGGTGTACTCGAGCCTCACTATGACCACGCTGCCGGGCCCGACCTGCCACTTACCCCGGGGCACCACCAGGTACTCCGCGAGCTTCGAGCCGGCGGCGCTGCGGACCTCGAGTATCGGGCTCCTATAGATCCTCCCCGGCGCCCTCCTGGCGCAGGCGGCGTAGGCCCTGTGGATGAGCGCCTCGTCGGAGGCCTCGAGCGGGCCCAGGCACGCCTCCAGCCTGCCCTCGAGCCCCCGGGCCCTCGAGAGGAGCCTGCTCCTCGACACCCTCTTCACGACGCCGATGACCGGGACCCCCAGGGCCTCGAGCCTCTCGACTGCCGCCAGCCTCTCCGAGAGCAGCCTCTCCCACGCCTCCCTGTAGGCCGGGGGGGACCCGGGCCTCTCCAGCGCGCCGGGCACGAGCAGCACCGGCCCGTCCACGAGCACGGCCAGCCTCCCCTCCCCGGGAGGGGCCGACTCGACGGCTGCCGCGAGGCTCCTGAGGGCCCAGTTCTCCAGGGTGACCCGGGCCTCGTCGAGCGCCTGGGCCATGCTGTACTCCGGCCCGTACCTCGCCCCGGCCGGGTTCGTGGAGGCCGCGAACTCCGGCAGCTCCGGCTCGGGGCCCTCCCAGTTGGGCAGCACCCTGATGAAGGGCGGCCCGGCGAGCGGCGCTGTTGGGGCGGGGGGTATGGGGGGCCAGAGTATGGCCTCCACCCGGAGGCCAGCCCGGGCGAGGGGGGCGGTGAGCGTGGCGGCCACAGCGGCGACGGCGATGCCGGCGGGTGGCGTCTCGAGGGCCCTGCTGCCCGAGTCCACGCCGGCTATGACTGTCTCGCCCCTCGATAGGGGGCTCCTCCTGCTGGGGGCCGGGCTCCTGGGTGAGAGGAGGTGGGGGGTCTGCTCGTGGACCCTCACAGTGTCGGGTCCGAGGTCCTCGAGGGGCGCCCTGAGCTCGACGAGGTCGCTGAGGCGTAGGGGGCTCTGCACCAGCCTCGGCGCCCCGGCGCTCGCCGTCGCTATCGCCTCCACTGTCCTCCTCAGCAGCCTCGACAGGGCGTGGACGCTCATTACATCGCCGGCCTCCAGGTAGAGGGGGCGGGTAATACTATTTCAACCACAGCCCCGCCGGGCGGCGGGCCGGTTTTAGGCCCCCCGCGGGGCCCCGCCGGGGGGTGGCCCTGCGGCGTGGAGGGCGGTGGGAGGCTCCTGGTAG
>JALSQL010000026.1 GCA_026985435.1 Acidilobaceae archaeon | reverse complement strand
CCGGAGGGTGCGAGGGAGAAGTCGCCTGTAGTGCTCGGGCTGGTGAGGCTGGGTGACGTTAGGGTGGTGGCTGAGCTCACCGACGTGAGCCCCGAGGAGGTTGACAGCGTCGAGGAGGTAGAGGCTGTGCTGCGGAGGGTCCGGAGCGACCGGGAGGCGGGGATCATACGCTACGCCATAAAGTTCCGGCCGGTCCTCCCAGGCCGCCGGTGAGGTGCCAGCGCTTTGACCCGGGAGAGAGGGGAGCCCGCCCCCCAACCCCAGCGTTTGGAGGAGGTTCTGGAGAAGCTCGATAAGGGGGAGCTGAGCATCTCAAGGCTCGACAGGGTCCTCGGGAACAGCAACCTGGCAGCCCTCGCCAGGAGGCTCTACCTCGAGAGGAGGCTGGGGGTCAACCTGTCGTCCATAGCGTCGACTATACTGGACTTCGAGGAGCTGGTCGGGCGGAACATCGAGAACCCCATCGGCGCCGTCCAGATACCGGTGGGTGTCGTGGGCCCGCTCAGGGTTGAGGGGGTATACGCCAAGGGCGACTTCTACGTGCCCCTAGCCACCACCGAGGGCGCCCTAGTCGCCAGCGTGAACCGGGGTGTAAAGGCGGTCACCCTCTCCGGGGGCGCCAGGGTTAGGGTGATCCGGGATGGCATGGCCAGGGCGCCCCTCCTGTGGACCCCCAGCGTCGAGGAGGCAGTGAGGCTGGTGGAGTGGGTTAGGGAGAACGAGGAGAGGCTAAGGGAGGCAGCAGGGAGGAAGACCAGGCACGGCCGGCTGGTGGAGGTGCAGCCCTTCATAGTGGGCAACCTGGTCTGGCTTCGCATGGTGTACAAGACCGGCGACGCGATGGGTATGAACATGGCCACCATAGCGAGCGACGAGGTGTGCAGGGAGATCGAGGGCTCCTACCCGGGTAGGGTGGAGTGCGTGGCACTAAGCGGGAACATGTGCGTCGACAAGAAGCCGAACTGCCTCAACAAGATACTGGGGCGCGGGAAGTACGTGGTGGCGGAGGCGCTTATCCCGCGGAGGGTGGCGCTGGAGGTCCTCAAGGCGCCGCCGGAGGCTATACACTACGTCAACATCTCCAAGAACCTCCTAGGAAGCGCGGCGGCGTGCAGCCTCAGCTTCAACGCCCACATAGCGAACATTGTGGCCGCGATATTCCTCGCCACGGGGCAGGACGCCGCCCAGGTGGTTGAGAGTAGCATGGGCTACACCTGGACCGAGCTACGGGGCGGAGACCTCTACGTCAGCGTGACCCTGCCGAGCCTCGAGGTGGGGACGGTCGGGGGCGGCACGAGGCTCCCCACGCAGAGGGAGGCCCTCTCCCTGATGGGCGTCGCCGGGGGCGGGGACCCCCCAGGGCTTAACGCGTTGAAGTTCGCCGAGATAGTCGCGGCCACGGTGCTGGCGGGGGAGTTAAACCTCATAGCCGCACTCGCGGCGGGCCACCTCGCGAGGGCCCACGAGGCCCTGGGGAGGGGTGGGGCCAGGGATGCCCAGGGGAGAGCATAGGCCCCTCAGGGTTCTAGTCAGCTTCAAGAAGTATGAGGCCCGCGTGGAGGAGGCCGAGCTGCCCGGCCGCGGGCGGATGCACGTGTTCCGAGTGGCGGCCCCCGACTCGGTGGCTATACTACCCTACTTCACCAGCACCGGGGAGGTGGTGCTACTACGGCAGTACAGGCCTGCGGTGGGCTCGTGGATCTACGAGGCCCCGGCTGGCACGATAGCGCCCGGCGAGTCGCCCGAGGAGACCGCCGCTAGGGAGCTCGAGGAGGAGGCGGGCCTCAGGCCTGGGAGGCTAGAGCTGGCCGCCAGGGGCTACCTGACCCCCGGCTATTCGAGCGAGTACATGTACCTCTACATCGCGTGGGACCCCGAGCCGGGGAGGATGGCCCACGAGGAGGATGAGGTGATAGAGGTTAGGAGGGTGAGCCTCGCCGAGGCTCTAGGCATGGTTGAGAGGGGAGACATAGGCGACGTCAAGACGGCGCTGCTCCTCTACGCTCTCGCCAGGAAGCTCGGAGTCTAGCTGGAGGGGTCCGAGTGAGACTAGGCCAGTCACTCGTCCTACTAGGCTGCCCGCTTCTTCATCCCCTCCCGCGTTGCGGGACTGTCTGGAGCTTAAATAGGGGTTAATGCGCCTTTTAAAGCGTGGGGCGGGTGCCTAATATGAGTGAGCAGCGCGCCACGAAGGCCTCGGCACCCGAGGGCAAGGAGGGAGCGCCGGGGCCGGAAGCGAAGATAGAGAATATCGTGGCAACGGTGATCCTGGATCACGGCCTCGACCTGAACCTGATAGAGGCGCGTATAGTCGACGTCGAGTACAACCCGGACCAGTTCCCGGGCCTCATCTACAGGATGCGGGCCCCCAAGGTTACTGCGCTCATATTCAAGTCCGGCAAGATGGTGGTTACCGGGACCAAGAGCCTCAGGGAGCTGGTCTACGCTGTCAAGAAGATACTCAAGACGCTCCAAGAGCATGGGATAGAGATTAGGGGCAAGCCGAAGATCCAGATACAGAACATAGTCGCCTCGGCCAACCTCCACGTTAACGTAGACCTAGAGAAGGCGGCGTTCGTCCTGGCTGGCAGCATGTATGAGCCCGACCAGTTCCCGGGCCTCATCTACAGGATGGACAAGCCTAGGGTCGTGTTGCTGATCTTCAGTAGCGGCAAGATGGTCATAACCGGGGCCAAGAAGGAGAACGAGGTGCACGAGGCGGTCCACAAGATATACAAGATACTCAAGGAGAACGGGTGCACTAGGCCGCAGCAGGTAGTCGCCTGGTGAACAGCTGAGGGATCCCCAGGGGGCTGTGATGGGTGGCTGGGAATGCCGAGCCCTCCGGGGGCTATGAGGTGCATGGCTGAGCGCTGAGCCCTCAGAGTGGGAGCACATACCTGAGCTCTCCGAGCCTCATAGTCCCGGCCTCCCTGTCGACGACCCACACTTCAGCCTCCCCCACAAGCCCATCTTCTCTTATGAGGGGGGACATGTACTCTGACCGCTCGAGCGTCACCACGCGCCCGGTCTGGTAGGCGCCGAGGGCTGGGAGCACGAGTACCCGCTGCCCGCCCTTCAGGGGGACGTCGAGCATCACGGGGAGGCGAACCCTGGCACCGCCAACGTCGACCTGTATCGAGGGGTGCTCGTGGCCTATGATGGCCGTCTCGAAGGTGCAGGAGGGCCTCTTGTGGCCGTGCGCCGCCACGATGCCACTCCCAACCTCCAGGCAGTCCTCGACGAGGTCTATGCCTAGGTCGCCCAGGAGCGGGGCTACGAATGTGTCGTGGTTCCCCCGGACTAGGATCGCCTCCTTGACCCTACTGTCTGTCGACAGCCACCTGGCCAGCCGGGCTATCTCCGCCTTCTCCTGGCGGGTTAGACGCTCGAAGACGTGCTTTAGGTCGCCGTTTATCACGACGCGCGCTGGCCACGGGAGGCTCGCCAGGGCATCGGAGAGAACCCTTATAGCCTTCCTGAGCTGGAGCCTGGGCAGGAACACCCCCGTCCTAGCCATCGCATCCTCGTATCCGAGGTGAACGTCGGCGATGATCAGGGTTCTAGACTCCTCGACCACAACCGCTGGTAGGCCCTCGACGGCTAGTATGCCGGGCGAGACCTCCACCAGACTCCTCCCACCGCTGGAACCCGCCGGCGCGCCCACGCCTCCAGCACCCGTGCTGCCAGCAGCCCCCAGGGGTTAGGAGAACGTGGTAGGAGCCCCACGCCCCCGAAGGGGGGTGTGGCGGGCCCGCCGGGATTCGAACCCGGGACTTCCGCCCGTCGAGGCCAGACCCCGGCCGGCCTACGGGTTAAAAGCCCGCCGCTCTACCTGGCTGAGCTACGGGCCCGCCCTACGGGCTCCACCCGGCACGTCCGGGTGCCGGGGTTCATTAGTTTTATAGGCTGGCATAGCTGGCCGGGCGATCGGGTGGGATATCCTATATAACCCCTAGCCGGGCCGGGTGCTCGGTGCCCCTCTGGGGGAGCGGGGGTTACTGGGTTGCCTAAGAGGCCTGGTAAGGTTAGCAAGAAGATACTTCACCACGAGCTCGTGCCCGAGCATAGGCTGCTGAGCCTCGAGGAGGCCGCCGAGGTTCTCCGGCGGCTCGGCGTGAAGCCGTGGCATCTGCCTCAGATCAGCGTTAACGACCCCGTGGCGAGGCTCCTGAAGGCCAAGCCGGGGGACATAATAGAGGTGCGCCGCCGCTCCCCCACGGCGGGAGAGGAGGTAGCCTACAGGATTGTCGTACCCCAGTAGGGG
>JALSQL010000025.1 GCA_026985435.1 Acidilobaceae archaeon | reverse complement strand
AGGTGTACGTCCGCCAGGTGGCCAACCCTAAGCGTGCCGGCCAGCACTGAGCACCCGCCTGGGGGTTGGGCGTACTACACCTTAAGGAGGGAGCCCGCCAGCAGCGCCAGCGCCGACGCCCTCCCAGCCGACGCCAGCGCCGCCGGGGGGAGGCCGCCCCTCCCCAGCCTCGCCAGGAGCCCCCCGGCCTCGGCGAGGGCCTCCCGGAGGTGGCGCTCCAGCGCCTCCCCGCCAGCGGGCTTCTCGCCCTGCAGCCTCTGGGCCCCCTCCATGAAGCCCTCTGGGTAGTACCAGTCCTTCACCCAGGTGAACCCGTGGGATAGCAGCTTGAACCCCAGCCTCGAGAGCCTGGGGGGCACCCCGGCCTCCAGCTCAGCCACGGTGGCGGGGTCCCAGACGTACTCGAAGTAGAGGCTCTCCCCCGGCCCCAGCGCCATCGAGGCCAGCGAGATCACGGCATCCTCCACAGGCCCCGCCATAGAGTGGCCGCAGGCGCCCCGGGGAGACACGCTGTGAACCTCCACCCACGGCCTGTAGTAGGGTGGCCTCCCGCGGAAGGCCTTCACGTGGAAGAGCACGCCGCAGCATCCGCCCTGGCAGATGCTAACCTCGACGTTCGACTCCTCGGGGAACCTGCCCCGCCAGACCCTCCCCCGCAGCGTGGCGCCCCCCACGCTAACCCCATCCCTGAGCCTCTCCACGAGCCACCCCACTCCAAGGCAGCAGGGGCCAGACCCCCGGCGGGCCATGCCTCCCAGCCGGGGGCGTGGAGAGGCCTGTGGGGGTTAAGCGCAGGCCTGAAGGTTGGCGGCGGTGAATACGTCCCGCCGCCTCCTCACCCTCCCCCCGCCCACACGGGGGCGTCGGGGCGGCTCCGCCCGCGTGGAGGGTTGGTGGGAGTAGTTAAGCGGCTAGCCAGGTACAATAGGCAAAATACCGGCTGCCCTGCAATGCGGGGCGGCGGGTCGGGGTGAGAGGCGGCGTAGTGAGGCTCGTGACTGGCCCCCTCGACGTTAACACGTACATAGCCGTGGGGCCTGGCGGGGACTGCCTGGTGGTCGACCCCGGCTCCTGCACTCCGGTGGCCCGATGGTTGGAGAGGCTGGGGTGCAGGCGCGTCGTGGTAGCCGTGACCCACGGCCACTTCGACCACGTGGGGGGCGTCGACTGCCTCGTGGAGCGGGGCGCCGTCCTCGCGGCGCACCCCCTCGAGCCCCGGGTTAGCGTTGAGAGCGCCAGAACCGCCAGGAGCCTCTGGGGCCTGCCGGTGGAGCCCCAGTCCAGCAGGGTGCTGCTCGAGCTGGGGGAGGGCTCCATACTCGAGGCCGGGGGGCTGAGGCTGAGGGTGCACCACACCCCCGGCCACAGCCCCGACCACATCATACTCCACGACAGCAGAGCAGGCCTGGCATTCGTGGGGGACCTGGTATTCGCCGGCTCCGTGGGCAGGGTTGACATGCCCGGCGCGAGCCCCCTCGAGATGGTTAGGAGCCTCGAGAGGCTCCCCACGCTTCTCGGCGCGGGCACCAGGCTGCTGCCGGGCCACGGGCCCGAGACCCTGATGGCCAGGGAGCTGGAGGGGAACCCCTTCCTCAGGAGGCCAGCGCTGCTCCTGGAGGGGCTCCACTAAAGGCTATTGCCCCCACGCCCCCAGCCCCACACGGGGGGCGCCCCCTTGCCTGGAGCCGCCGAGCTGCCCCTCCACAGCGGCCACGTGCCCCGGTGGATGCTGGCGAGGATGGAGAGGCTAGCCGCGGCCGTGGTGGAGGCGCTGGTGGAGCTGCGGGGGCCCCGGGCGCTCGTCGCCGGGCTCTCCGACCCCTTCTGGTTCCAGGCCTTCAACAACCTCATAGGCATGGACTGGGACAGCAGCGGCAGCACCACCGTGTTGACAGGCATACTGAAGACCGTCACGTGGAGGCGCCCGGAGCTGGGTGTCCTCGTGCTGGGCGGCAAGGGTCCCCGGATGAGGCTTGTGCCAGACGAGGCCAGGAGGGCCGGCGATATCCTGGGGGTGAACCCGGGCCTCGTGGAGAGGCTGAGCAGGGCGGCCGCCAGGCTCGACAGCGCCCTCCTCCAGGACGGCTACACCCTCTACCACCACGCCGTAGTCGTGGAGGAGGGCGGGGAGGCGGTTGTGGTGCAGCAGGGCATGAACCCGGAGAGGGGGCTCGCGAGGAGATACCACCTAGACCGGGCCTCCGTCGAGGAGCCCCACACGGGCGTTGCCGGCAGGCCGGGGCTCGCCCTAAACCTGACGGACACCCGGAGCCGCGGGGCCAGGAGGGTCATGGTGGACCTCCTCCAGGAGCCGCCGTCGAGGCTCTACAGGCTTGCCTCTGAGGCCTACAGGCTCGCCAGCGGCGCCAGGAGCCTGGAGGACTACCTGGGCGGCCCCAGGCCCAGGGGTTCGGGGGCGCCGGTGTGGGCTAGGCTCTACAGGCCCGTGAGGCCGGGGCCCCAGCTGCGGAGGGCGCTGGAGGCGGTGGCCTCGGACCCGCCGGAGTCGGAGGAGGGCCTCCTCTACAAGCCCGGCGTGGGCCCCGCGGTCGTGAGGGCTCTAGCGCTCGTGGCCGAGCTCCTCTACAGCGCCCCGGCCTCCACGAGGGACCCGGTAACGCACCCGATAGAGCCCTACATGTACGCCTACGCCGTCGGCGGCAAGGACGGGGTGCCCTACCCCTTCGACGCCCGGACCGCCGAGAGGGCCGCCGCGCTGCTGGAGGAGGCGGTGGAGGCGGCGAGGCTGGGTGAGAGGGAGAAGCTGATGGCGATCATGAGGCTCCGCAGGCTGCTGCCGAGGGGCTAGACGCCCGCCTCCCCTATGGCGGCCTCGACCCTCCTAGCCAGGCTCTCCAGGCTGGCCTCGACACCGCTGGAGGGGTGGGCGTTCATGTCCACCATTAGGGGGGTTATGGAGACGCAGCCCTCCGCCACCACGGCGTGGACGTCGGTGCCCGGCTTGGGGGAGAGGGGTATGGGCTGGAGCCAGTAGTAGGGCCTCCCCCGGGTGTCTAGGCGGCGCTCGAAGTCGGGCCTCCACCTCCTCCTAGCAGCCCTCGCCAGGCGCACGCACCCGTTAATGTTGTCTGGGGCCGGGAAGTTCACGGAGAGCAGGTCGACGCCCTCCGGCAGCCCCCTCTCGAGTAGGTGCCCAGCGATGCTCGACGCCACCGCCCTAACCAGCCTGGAGAGCCTGGGGTCCTCGAACTCCTCCCAGAGGTGGACGTCGGCCGAGAACGCCGCGGCGGGGATCCCCATGAGGGCCGCCTCCACCGCGACGGCTATGGTTCCACTGTAGAGTATGTGCTGCATGCTGAGGTTCTCCCCCACGTTCACGCCCGACACGACCAGGTCCGGCTGGAAGCCGTGGGCCGCCACGGCAAGGTGAAGCGCGTCCACCGGGGAGCCGTCGACGACGTACACGTCGTAGCCCATGTGCTTGATCAGAGTCATCCTGAGGGGCTTGTTGAACGACACCGTGTGGCCCACGGCGCTGCGAGGCCAGAGGGTCGAGTATATCCTAGCCTCCCCCAGCCCCCGGACGGCCTCGTAGAGGAGGTACAGCCCCTTGGACAGGTAGCTGTCATCGTTGGCGACCAGGATCCTACCGGCCAATAGTCCCAGCCACCCCGGCCAGCCCCGAGGGCCCGGGAGGGTAAATTACACGCCCGACCCCAATACGTACCCGGGCCATTATCCCCCAGCCACCCAGGGGGCACCCCGGGTGTGCCCGGGTGGCGGTCATCGTCAGGGCGAGGAGGAACGGGCCATACCAGGTCTTCGTGGACGGCAAGCTCAAGGCCGTGCTCTGCAGGTGCGGGCACTCCAAGAGGAAGCCCTACTGTGACGGCAGCCACGCGAGGGTGGGGTTCGAGGCGCCCGAGGCCGAGCTGGAGCTAGGGTAGCCCTCCGGCTAGCCGCCAGCGCACCTCGCCGCCTCCCCCGGCCCCGCAGCCCGGGCCCCGGCTAGGCTGCACCCCTCCCTAACCAGCCTCGTCGCCTCCGCCGGGTCGGCGACGGCCACCATGCGCTGGCGCCCGGGGCACTCTAGCAGGTAGACGGTCAGGCACCTGCCCGGCGCGACGGCGGCGACGCGGCCCTCCTCCATTATCGCGGCGCGGAACCCTGCCTCCACGGCGAGCCCCGGGGGTATGTGGGTCGCTAGGATGACAGTCGACCGCCCGGCGAGGCTGGAGACCAGCCTGTCGACCAGCAGCCTGGTCGTAGGGTCAACGTTGCTGTAGGGCTCGTCCAGCAGCACCAGCCTGGGCCTGCACGCTACAGCGCCGGCTAGGGCCACCCTCTTCT
>JALSQL010000024.1 GCA_026985435.1 Acidilobaceae archaeon | reverse complement strand
TATCTTTAGTTTAGCGGGGCCCCCGGGCTGGCGGCTTTTAGGGTGGGATCAGCGGGCGGAGCTGGGGGGTTAGCCTTGAGCGCCGAGGAGGGGTCTCCAAGTCTTATGGCGATGAGGGAGATAGCCTCGTTTATAGTGAAGGCTGCGAGCGAGATAGACGAGGGCCAGGTTAGGAGGTTCGTTGAGACGCTAGTCGACGTGTATAGAAGTGGGGGTAGGAGGAAAATCCTCGTCATGGGGGCGGGGAGGAGCGGGCTTGTCGGGAGAGCTTTCGCTATGAGGCTCATGCACATGGGCTTTAACGTGTACGTCCTGGGCGACACTATAGTTCCTAGCGTTGAGGAGGGTGACGTGGTAATAGCCATCTCGGGTTCTGGGAGGACGAAGCTCATAGTGACCGCCGCCGACGCTGCCAAGGCCGTCGGCGCGGTCGTGGTGGCGATAACTAGCTACCCCGACAGCCCTCTCGGCTGCCTAGCCGACATAGTGGTTCGCATACCAGGGAGGACTAAGAGGGTCAGGATGGACGACTACTTCGCCAGGCAGATACTCGGCATCCACGAGCCCCTAGCCCCCCTCGGCACCCTCTTCGAGGACACGGCGCTAGTGTTTCTTGATGGGGTAGTCTATGAGCTCATGCGGGAGCTTGGCATAAGCGAGGAGGCCATGAGGAAGAGGCACGCCAACATAGAGTAAGGGTTGAGGGAGTGAAGGGTGAGGGGATGGGCAGCCAAACAGTTCCCCAGCGCTCGGGCAGGGGGCTCAGGGTTGTGAGGCCATTCGACCCATGGTCCAGTCCCCTATGCACGTGCCCATTCAAGTATAGCCTAAACCCCTACACTGGGTGTAGCATAGGATGCCTCTACTGCTACGCTACAGCATACATCGGGGTGAGGCGTAGCACGCCCAAGAAGAACCTGGTAGCCAACATTCTCCGAGACCTCAGGCGAATCCCGCCAACCGCCATAATAAACATAGGCACGAGTAGTGACCCCTACCCGCCGGAGGAGGAGAGGATACGGCTAACCAGGCGGGTACTAGAGGTGCTCATCCCCCTGGGCCGCAGGGTTCTGGTTACGACAAAAAGTAGCCTAGTAGCCAGGGACGCTGAGCTCCTGGCAAGCGGCAACGCGGCGGTGACACCCACTATAACAATGATAGACGCGTCCTGGTCGAGGATAGTCGAGCCGGAGGCCCCAGAGCCCCGCGATAGGATCGAGGCCGTTAGAAGGCTGGTCGAGTCTGGGGTCCCCGTGGGCGCGCGGGTAGACCCAGTAATACCCTACATTAACGATGACCCGCGTGAGCTGGCAGAGCTCGTATGCGTGCTCGCCGGGGCAGGTGCGCGCTTCGTGGTCACCTCAACCTACAAGGCGAGGCCGGATAACCTGGCGAGGATGAGGGGGATAGAGGTTGACGGCGTCGGAGAGAGGATATACCGGCTCTACAAGAGCAGGGGCGTGAGGGTCGGCGGATACCTGTACCTGCCAAGGGCCCTCCGCGAGGAGCTTCTACGCCCAGTGGTGAGGGAGGCCAGGCGCTGCGGCCTCGAGTATGCCACGTGCAGGGAGGGCTTGACCGGGAGGGAGTGGTTCAACTCCCGCTCATGCGACGGCAGCCACTTGATCCCATCAAGGATCCCTGTCAGGAGCGCTGCGGGCACCCGCCTGGACCGCTGGATAGAGGGGTAGGGAGTGTGAGGCTGGATGTTGGGAGCTGCGTTGATGGATGCATAGTCGAGGTGGCCGCTGGCGGCACGGTTCTACTCGGCATGGTCAAGGGATACGAGCACCCAGAGGGTGGGGTGGTAATAGAGCCGTACAGGTTGGGGGGAAGGAGGCTCGGGCGCCCCACGAGGGGTACCGGGGGGGTAATCCCCCTCAGCGCGGAGTGGACGCCCTGCATGCCAAGGCCCGTCTACACGGTTAGCGCGTCCCAGGTCATCAGGGTGGTTGACCCGGAGAGGGCGCTGCGCCAGGCGTGGCGGTCACTGCCTGCGAGAGTGAGGCTTCTGATCGACGCTGTAGACTACGAGTGGGCGGGGCTAACTGGGAGCTGGGCGGTGGGCCTCGAGGGTGAGTATAGCGATGTGGACATACTACTCTACGGCCCGGAGGCGTACGAGTCCATAGCAGAGGCGCATGAGAGGCTGGGCTGGGAACCCTGCGGCTCGCCCCGCAGGGGCAGAGGTGTAGGCGGGGAGCTTGGGGTCTTATATCGGCTCAAGCTAGTGGAGCTATGCAGCGGCAGCCTGAGGGTTACACTACGCCTGCTCCGGGCGACCGAGGGGAAGCCGTGCAGTAAACGCCGGGTGCCGCTAGGACTATACAAGGGCCACGTCGAGATCGTAGATATAGGCGAGTCCTACCTGGTGCCAGCTAGGTATAGGGCAGAAACTCCAAGCGGCCGCACGATGGTACTCGAGACGTGGAGAACACGGTACCAGGAGCTGCCGCCCGGGCTATATAGGGTGGAGGGTGAGGTTTGGGTTGAAGACGGCGAGATGTTCCTATCCCCCGACGTTAGGGGGTTCATCACACCCGCCGCATGGCTCCATGATAGTTGACAGGATGATCCGGGTTCACCAGGTGCTAGGGCTCCCGGCTCCCCCAGGGTGGGTAATGGTTATGCCCAAGTATGTCGCGTGCAGTGATAGAAAGGCGCCGTGGGCGCTCGGGGCTGCCGGGCGCATGTGCAGAATACTGGACGCTTACAGCGCCTCCTCTCTTAGGGTAGCCGCCAGGAGGGGCGGCGTCGAGGCAATAAATGACCCACTCTACGGTGCCCCCCAGCCTCTTCTACGGTTTGATAGCATATTATGCATCGCCGAGCCTAGGAGGGCGCTAGAGCGCGCGGTGGCACAGGCTGGCGACGCGCTCGAATACGCGTTAGCCGAGGTCGTAGGCATGCTGGGCCCCAGGGTGCGCCCTCACCTGGGGCTCACGGGGACCCTAGCTCTGGGGATGCATAGGGCTGGCGTGAGCGACGTCGACCTAGTCGTGTATGGCGACCGTGCTTCGGAGCGAATGCTAGAGGAGTTCTCGAGCCTCAGAGGAGAGCCCCCGGGGCCTCCCCGGAGGGTTGTTGGAGGGGTTAGGATCGCCCCCCCGACCGACCTATCGTGGAGAAGGGCTGGGGTGGGCGGGATCAGCGTTTCCTGGATCGGCGCGCCCAGTAGGCCCGCGTCTCACTGCCCGCCACTCCGAGAGTGGCGTCACCTGAGGCCCCCACGCGGCCGGGCCCATATAGAGACTAGCGTGGAGCCAGGCCAGCCGGGGGCTCTACTATACCCGCCTTGCGTCAGGACGGTGGAGGGCTTGTTTATAGTGTCATACGAGTACAACCTAGCGCTTCACATGTACGTGGGGGGTAGGATGAGGGTTGAGGGGCTCCGGGCTGGCGAGGCCGTGATCCTGGGGTCAGCCGAGCATCCGGGCTCTCTAGTCCTACTCGGCCGCGGCGAGAATATTGGCAGCCTCAGATAGGGCCCTAGCCTTGTCCTCCTCGCTCCCGGAGAAGCAAGCCTCCACGATCTTCGCGAGAACCCTGTAGAGGCGCGATAGCTCGGCGCGCTGGCTCTTCAGCTGGGCCTCGAGCGAGTTCACGTTGGCGCGCAGAGAGTCTATGAAGATCTCGTAGACCTGTAGGATCTCATCTATCTCGCCGCCGTGGTGGTGATGGTGGTGGTGCTCGTGCTCGTGAGCGTGGGTTTCGCTAACCTCCTCCACTATCTTCTCGATATCCTCCTTCTTCTTGGGTAGCGTCATCCTCCTACGCTTACCCTTCTTATCCCTACTGCTCAAAGCCAGCACCTAGCAAGCGGCCCACAGACTGGAACTTAAAACCCTGACCACTGTAAGAGCCGTCACGGTGATGGGCGTGCCCATAACTGCTAACATCATAGAGATCGAGGGGCTGGCGATGAATGGTATGCTACGCGAGGTGAGCCTAGAGGATTGCGAAAGGCCACCAGGCTGGAAGCGCATAGTGGCAGTGGCCGACGATGGGAGGCGGATGTCAACCTCTTGCATGGAACCCGACGCTGCTAAGAGAAACTATATGGTTATGTCCTTGTATCTAAGGCAGTGGGGCAAGCTAGTATACGAGGGTGGGGAGGTGGAGGGCAAGCCCGAGGAGGAGTAGCCAGCTGAGAGGCGCCGGTGAGGACTGGTATTACCAGCGACCACACCGTGGGATGAGCGGGGCCCAGTATACCGAGGCGCCGGGGAGACCCGAACCCGGGGATGGTGGTGCAACCCAACCTCTAGAGGCGCCCAGGAGTCGATGAAATCGCCACAAAACCCGATTAAGCGCCGGGGGCGCCTCTCTCGGGCCCAGCGGGCCTGTGGCGCTAGTGTTAGTGGGTGTAGAGGCTCTAGATGTGCAGGAACACCTTAGTGGGGATCCTATTCTCCATTAGAACCTCTATCTTAACGTCTACTGCCGGCATCCTCTGGAGGGGCTCAATACTCTTCTTTATACGCTCGAGCACGACGATCCTCTCCTGAAGGCTCCTAGCAGCCGCAACTAGGGCGTCAAGCTCCTGCTTAGGTGTGGGGTTGACGACGACGCTGACCGGGCCTAGCTGGAGCTGCCTACCCTGGAGCTCGCCACCCTGGCCACGGGCAAGCTCCGCGAGGAAGCTCTCAATCTTAGTCATAATGTCCGCCCTCGC
Organism: Acidilobaceae archaeon; assembly: GCA_026985435.1. Lineage (GTDB taxonomy): Archaea > Thermoproteota > Thermoprotei_A > Sulfolobales > Acidilobaceae > Calypsonella. The sequence continues at coordinate 12,093 of JALSQL010000024.1, read as the reverse complement.
CTTGGCGGCCTCGAGCCTGCGGAGGAACTCGCCCAGCTGGCTCCGGAGGTTCGATATCTCATCGTCTATGAACTTGGTAAACTCGCCTATATTGCCAAACGATACCAGATCGACGACTGGCGGCACGCGAGATGCAGAGGCCTGCGCGGCCACTTAGCGCCACCCCCTCCGTCGGCTAACCCAGCGTTGTCTCCTTATTTTAAGCTTGGCTATTCAGGTGCGGGGGTGCGACACGCCCTGTCGGAGCGGCTAGAGGCAGCTAGGAGGCTGGCGGAAGCGCTGAGCCACGGGCTTCTGGGGATAGTGGTTGACTCGTCGCTGGAGGATGTTAGGAGGGTTGAGGAGGGCATCCGGCAGCTGGGCCTAGCAGGACTCGTGGAGAGGTGGAACAGGGGTAAAATAGTGGTATTCTACATTAACCTGAGGAAGCTACGGGCTGCGTGCCTCTACGAGAAGTGCGGCGGGCTACCTAGGCATGAGGCGGACAGGTGCGTGGCGGAGTGCACCCTAAGTAAGCTTAGGGAGCTTAGGGGGAGGCTCGAGAGCCTGGGTGGTGGGTATGACTGAGACGCCGAGGGACGAAGAGATAGCTAGGAGGCTCCTCGAGCAGAGCAGGAGAGAGCCCGTGCTGCTAGTTGAGGAGACCGTGGTGTGCCCAGCGTGTGGGAAGAGGAGCCTAGTAATCCGAGAGTACCTCTATGAGGTTCCGTATTTTGGCAAGATAGTCCTAGGCGAGGGAAGATGCTCCAACTGCGGCTACCACTATAGCGACGTCCGCGTTGCTGAGGCGTCCGAGCCAAAGAAGATCATCGTGAAAGTGCACGGTGAGAAGCAGCTGAGGTACCTTCTAGTGAAATCCGCGACGGCAGCGATACTGATACCCGAGAAGGGCTACGAGATGGTGCCAGGGCCCGCGAGTATGGGTTTCATTTCGACCGTTGAAGGTGTGCTTCACAGGTTCCTGGAAGTGCTGGAGGTTGCATGCTCTGGCCGGGAAGAGGACCAGGCGTGTCTGGAGAATAGGAGGTGGCTGGAGAGGGCTATTGAGGGGTTAGAGAGGTTTACACTAGTCATATGCGATTTCGAGGGCACAAGCAGGGTTGTAGGGGACGACGTAGCGGAGGAGCCGATAGATGAAGAGTGTAGGAGGCTCCACGAAAAAAGCATGCTATGGAGCGCTGCGTCGGGCAGGTGAGGCTACTCCACCTTTACCTCAACGCCCTCGTCGGACTCCTTTGGCTGTTTCTTCTTCAGCTTGACCTCCAGCACGCCATTCCTGTAGCTGGCCTTCGCGCTCTGTGGGTCAACCTCGGCTGGTAGCTCGATTTCCTTGTAGTACTTCTTCCCGTTATCGGCTCTTATGATCACCTTGTTGTCTTTGACCTTGATCTTTATCTTGTCCTTGTCGACCCCTGGAAGTTCGGCTACGATTAGGACTTCATCGTCATGCTCTATCACGTCTATCAGGGGTTCTACCGTATCGCTGATCTTGGGCTTCCCGCCGGGGCCCCGCTTGATGTTGCCGAACTCCTCTATGCGAGGTATCCCGTCAGGGCCTATGGTTATGCGGACACCGTAGTAGTAGGGGCCTATGCGCCTCCCCCCGGATGCGCGCGCTAGCTCCTCGATTTCCCTCTCCAGGCGCTCGAACTCCTCCTCGAACTCGCGTAGTATATCGTCGAAGATATCGAAGATGCTCCGCCTCCTCCTGAAGAAGCTCACCATCGCCACCCCTGTAGGCTAGGAGACACTGTCTAGGGCTAATAAGACTCTGCCCGCACGCGGGCCCCGCCGGGCGGGTGTGGAGTGTGGCCGAGCAGGCTGGCAGCTATGATGTGGTGATAGTCGGCCTAGGGCCTGCGGGCTCGTCGCTCGCCAGGCTCCTCAGCGGCTCGAGCCTCCGGGTTCTCGGTATAGATATGGTTGACTGGGATGGCGTCTGGGGCAAGCCCTGTGGAGACGCCATAGGAAAGCATCACTTCGAGGAGACAGGGCTCCCAGAGCCGCGTGGTGAGGAGGTAAAGCAGAGAGTCGAAGGCATAGACATAATCAGCCCGAGCGAGAAGCACGTGCTCACAGTACGCGGAGAGGGCTACGTGATAGATAGGAACAAGCTTGGAACCCGCTACATACGAGAGGCGGAGCAGGGAGGGGTCGAGGTAAAGCTGAACACGCAGGCCATAGCTCCGATAATTGAGAACGGGAAAGTCGCGGGGGTTAGGGCCGTCGACCGGAAGACCGGTAAGCACCTCATATTCAGGGCTAACGTAGTGGTGGACGCCACGGGCAACAGTGGTGTCCTTCGCAGGAAGCTGCCGCGCGACTGGCCGGCTAACGAGCCGCTGAAGCCTGTGGACGCGAATATAGCTTACAGGGAGATAGTTGAGCTGGACTATGAGATCGAGAGGCCCGAGTACCTGAGGATCTACCTCAACCAGAAGATAGCCCCCGGGGGCTACTGGTGGTTCTTCCCAGAGGGTATAACGAGGGCTAACATAGGCCTAGGGGTTCAGGGGGGCAGGGGGTACCCCAGGCCGAACGTGATCTATCGTGAGGTGCTGGCGAGGAGGCCCGAGGTACGCGTTACCAGGGTGCTCAACGCTAGCGGGTCACTAGTACCGACCAGGAGGCCAGCCAACACCCTCGCATGGCACGGCTTCATAGGCATCGGCGACAATGGCTACACAGTTAACCCGGTCCACGGCGGCGGGATGGGCTACGCCATGTACGCCGCCTTCATGGCCCGTAAGGCAATACTAGAGGCACACGAGGCAGGAGACTTCTCGGCTAAGGGCCTCTGGAGCGTTAACACAGGCTACATGAGAACTCTAGGCGCCAAGCAGGCGGCTCTAGATGTGTTCAGGATATTCCTACAGAACCTAAGCGATGACGACATAGAGTATGGGATAAAGCATGGGATAATGAAGGCTGAGGACGCCTATGAGACTAGCGTCACAGGGGAGCTCCACGCCAACCTAAGCCTCCTAGATAAGGTAGCCACGGTACTGAAGACCCTGGGGAGGCCGAGCCTCCTGCCGAAGCTCGCCATAGTTGCCAGGTACATGAAGAGGGTCAGGGAGCACTACCTCAGCTACCCCGACAGCCCTGAAGGCCTCCAGAAGTGGGTCTCCGAAGTAGAGGGGATATACAGGGAGTACAAGGGCTCCCTGGGGATCAACTGGTAGCGTCCGACTGGCCAAAGCGGAGAACCATAACGTAGGCATCCTCGCCGTCCATGTAGTACTTCTTTATTATCCTAACCTTGCGGAAGCCGAACTTCTCGTACAGCCTAATCGCCCGCTCGTTGGAGACACGCACCTCAAGGTATATGGATTCGACCCCATAGTGGTCCCTCAAGGACCTAATGGTCTCGGAGAGCAGCGCCGAGCCCACACCTCGGCCCCTATACTCCTCCAGAACCGCAATAGAGACAAGGTGGCCCACCCGCCCGGGGCTGGCGCGCCTGCTGAACAGCCCCCGGAGCCGATCCCGTATGCCGCCGCCCGCGGGCCGAGCCTCGGGCGCCCCGCCTTCAAGCTCATTCTCCAGCCCCCTTAGCACGGGGTCGGAGACGCTCTCCACGCGGCTCATGGCATAGCCGATGACGCGCCCTTCAGCCTCCGCGACGAGGAACGCCTTCGGCCAGTTGTCGAGTATGAACTTGAAGAAGCCGTACCAGTAGTTCTCGGGGAGGCTCTTATAGTTGACCTCCATCACTTGAGGTATATCCTCCTCCCTGGCCTGGCGGACTCGGAACCATCCCTGGGACGGCCCGGACACTAGGTGCCCCCTCTGATAGTCCCCGGGGGCTGGGGCGATAAAATCTCGGCCACACCCTCAGGCCAGGGGGACGCGCTTGGGGGGAACACACCCATCACTCGATATAGTAGGAGAATACGGGAGCCAGCTCAGCGGTAAGTGCGTGGTCCTCGGCGTCACCGGGAGCGTCGCGGCCTACCGGGCGGTTGACGTGGCCCGGTGGCTCATGAGGAGGGGGGCGAGGGTACGCGTGGTGTTGACCCGCGAGGCGGCCCGGCTCGTTACCCCCACGCTGTTCCACTGGGCCACCGGGTCCAGGCCGTTGGTGGGGCTGACTGGCGAGGTCGAGCACATAGAGCTGGCTAGGACGTGCGACTCCATGGCGGTGGCCCCGGCCACCCTCTCATCTACGAGCAAGATCGCGTGGGGGATAACCGACAACCCGGTTACCCTAACGGCGGTATCCATGAGGGGGATGGGGAAGCCGGTGATCCTATTCCCGGCGATGCACGGAAACATGGCTGACACCCACGAGTACCGGGAGGCCACGGCGGCGCTGGCCAGGAAGGGCTACATAGTGGTTCACCCGCTGATGGCGGGGGGCCTCGCTAAGTTCCACGACCCGCGCCTCGTCGCGAGGCTGATCTCGGCGATAACGCTCAGGGGGCGCGACATGGACGGTATGAGGGTTCTCGTAACAGCTGGCGCGACGAGAGAGTGGATAGACCCGGTGAGGTTCATATCGAACCCCAGCAGCGGCAGGATGGGTGTAGAGGCTGCGATCGAGGCCTACGCCCGAGGCGCCAGGGTAACGCTGCTCCACGGCCATGTTGAGGTCGAGGTTCCGGCTGTCGTAGACTCCGTCGAGGCTGTGACGACGGAGGAAATGGCGGGCAGGATCAGGGAGCTCACCGCTGAGGCCGAGTATGACCTCCTAGTAGCGGCTGCCGCGCCAGCAGACTACAGGCCAGCCAGCTTCCACCCAAGCAAGATACCGAGCGGTGGCAGGCTGACCCTAGAACTCGAGCCGACCCCCAAGGTTCTAGCGTCGCTGGCGAGGAGGCCGAGGGTTCTAGTGGCTTTCGCGGCGGAGACCGTCGGAAGCATTGAGGAGCTCGAGGCCAGGGCCAGGGAGAAAATGGAGAAGTACGGGTCCGACATCATAGTGGGGAATATCGTTGGTGTGGGCGGTTCAGGGTTTGCTAGCCTGCGCGATACGGGGGTTATCCTGACCAGAACAGGTAAATCTATGCGGTTCGCTGGCATATTAAAGGAGGACCTGGCTAGAATGCTTATGGACGCCTCGCTGGAGCTGATGGGTAGAGAGGTGGCCCGCGGTGGCCCCTAGGGTAACGCTCGATGACATCTTGAGGCTAGACTACGGTAAGATTCGAGAGGCCCTGAGGGGGTTCCTCCGCGAGGTGCTGGAGAAGAGCGGGGCCAACGGGTACGTTATAGGGCTGAGCGGCGGCGTGGACTCGGCCACGTCATTCAGCCTGGCAGTCGAGGCCGTGGGCTCGGAGAGGGTGTTCGCGCTCCTGCTGCCAGAGTCGGGGGTTACGAGTGAGGCGGACGTGGACGATGCTATGGAGCTGGCCAGGAGTAGGGGCGTAAGGGTGCACAAGGTCGACATAGCCCCCATAGTCGAGGTGTACAGGTCGGCTCTGCCCATCTACGAGAGCCCGGAGGCCGACAAGCTCCCCATGGCCAACCTAAAGGCTAGGGTTAGAATGAGCATACTCTACTACTATGCTAACAAGTTCAACCTCCTAGTCCTCGGCACCACTGACAGGAGCGAGTGGCTCATAGGCTACTTCACGAAGTACGGCGACGGCGCGGTGGATGTGGAGCCCATAATCGTGCTGTACAAGAGCCAGGTTAGGAGGCTCGCCGCGGAGCTCGGGGTGCCCGAGAGGATAGCGTACAAGCCCAGCAGCCCGGGCCTCTGGCCGGGGCACAAGGCTGAGGAGGAGCTCGGCGCGACCTATGAGAACGTTGACCTGGTCCTCTACAGCATATTCGACCTGGGCCTTAAGCCTGAGGAGGTGCCCGATGCCACCGGCGTGCCCAAGCCGGTCGTGGACCGTGTTCTAGAACTCTACAGGGCCAGCGAGCACAAGAGGAGTCCCCCCCACTCCCCGAGCCTGGACATCGTGAGGGTGGCGAAGGCGTGAACCAAGGCCCCGAAGGCCTGACACCCTGCTCCTCGGTGCCGCACCACATAACGGCATTCTTCATCCCCCACATAGTCGGCGGAGACCCCTACAAGACGGGCTCCCTGGGGGCGGGCCTCCTAGTGGACCCGCCAGCGCGCGCCTGCTTCGACCCCAACGCCCAGAGGCCAGAGGGCCCCCTGGGGAGGAGCCTCGAGCTGCTCGGAGCGCCCGGGGGCGTGAGGGTGTGGGAGCCGCTGCCGCCCATGAGGGGCTACGCCACCAGCGCTGCCGTCAGCCTGGCGGGGGCGCTGGCCGCCGCGGCGGCGCTTGGCCGGGGCCTCCTGGCGGCCGCTAGGGAGGCCCATAGGGCGGAGGTCGAGGAGAAGACGGGTCTCGGGGATGTACTGGCCATCTGGGGCGGCCTGGGTGGAGTAGTGGTGAGGCTCAAGCCCGGGGCTCCCGGCGAGGGCCTGGTTGAGTCGCTGCCGGTGCCGCCGGGGCTCGTGGTTGTCACCGCTTCTCGGGGCGAGACGCATACGAGATCGCTCCTCTCAAGCTATGGGCCGAGGGAGAGGGAGGCGGCGTCAGCCGCGCTGAGGCGCATTGTCAGGGACGCTAGCTTCGAGGCTTTCGTCGAGGCGGTGTCGAGCTACGTGGCGAGTGTTCCAAGCGCGCGGCCGCCGAGGCCGGGTGGGGCCGGGGTTTTGGTGGCCTATAGGAAGAAGAACGTCTCAGCGTACCTCGTCGAGGCCGACCGCGTGCAGGACCTCTACACCCAGCTGTCTAGGGACGGCTTCGACGTGAGGGTCCACAGGCCCTGGCAGGGGGGCGCGCCTGTAGTTGAGTGGATTAACCCCCTCTACGCGCCGCCCTGGAGTTAAGGGTGCGGCGCGTGGCTGGCCACGAGATACCCAGAAGCCACCCACGCTACCACTCTCTGGTGGTGCGTGAGAGGCTCGTGGAGGGGTTCCGGAAGGGTATAGTGGTGCCCCAGGGCCTGATAGCGCACGGTAGGGGTGAGGCGTTCGACTACATACTAGGGGAGCGGACGCACGACTTCGCGGAGGAGGCTATCCGAGCCGCGGTTGCGTGGCTACTCCTGGCCAGGCACCCTGTCATATCCGTGAACGGTAACCTCGCCGCCCTGGCGCCGCGGGAGGTGGGCGAGCTGGCCAGGCTCACCGGGGCCCTGGTGGAGGTCAACCTCTTCTACCGGACTGAGGAGAGGGTGAGGGCCATCGAGGACCACCTGAAGGCGAATGGCGTCGGGGGGGTGCTAGGGTCGGCCTGCAGGAAGCGCAGGCTACCCGGCCTCGAGAGCCCACGCGGCATAGTATGCGAGGAGGGCATATTCAGGGCGGACTTCGTGCTTGTGGCGATAGAGGATGGGGACCGCACGGAGGCGCTTCGGAGGGCCGGGAAGAGGGTGGCCGCCATAGACCTAAACCCGTTCTCGCGGACGGCGCAGATGGCCGACATCACCATAGTCGACGAGGCTACTAGGGCTCTCCGCAGGGCCGTCGAGGTGGCTAAGGAGCTCCGGGGGGCCGGGAGGGAGGAGTTGGAGGGTATAGTGTCTAGCTACGACAACGCAGGCGTCCTGGCCAGGGCGTTCCAGGCCATGCTAGCCAGGCTCTCGGAGGCGGCCTCTAAGGGCAGGCTCCTCGAGCCCCCCGCCTAGCCTCAGGGCGGGGGCGGCCGTTAGTATCCCCAGGGCGCGGGCCGCCTCCTCAGCTTTCTCTAGTATACGCTCGGCCACCTCGACCTCCGCGGCTAGCTCCTCTGTAAGCCCCTCCTCCTCCGCCTTGGCTAGGAACTCCACTATGGGGGGCAGGTCCCTGTAGACTATCTCCCTGAGCGCCCGGAGGGCGTCCCTGCCGCGCCTCCTAGACAGCCTCTCCACACGCTCGAGCAGCCGGAGAGGCTCTAGCACGTAGAACTGTAGGCGCAGCAGCCTGGCTCGGGGGCTAGACGAGGCCTCGGCCCCGCTGGGCCTGCCCTCGTACTCAGCCAGGGCGTCCTCTATCTCCGAGAGGTCTAGGATGCGCCACCAGTGCTGGCCTCCCGACTTGTAGGTAGTCTCGATTAGGCCGTACTCGCGCTCGAGCCTCGACAGCAGTAGGCTGGGGTTGTAGTCCAGCCCCATCTCCCGGAGCTTGCGCTTGACGGTCTTGTAGTCGAAGTCCCCAAGCCTGGCGCGGCCGACCAGCTCCCGGGTGGCGTCGAGGACCGCCCTGAGCACGTAGTAGCCCCTCTCGCCGTACACGGCTATGAACTCGCTGGCCCTGCCAGCCACGGCACGCCACCCGGGAGCCGCTGGGGGAGCCGCGCCCGCTCTACCCTCGAGTGGCGGGGGTGGGGTTTATCCGGGATTCGCCCGCCAGTGTGGAGCGGGGGTTCGTGTGGACAAGAATTCTGACGGGGCCCCGCTGCTCGACGCCCGCGGCGTCGTGAAGACCATACGTGGGAGGCCCGTGCTGTCCGGCGTGAGCCTGGAGGTGAGGCCGGGCGAGGTCCACGTTCTCGCGGGCCCGAACGGGGCTGGCAAGACTACCACGATGAGGGTAATACTGGGGCTCGCCAGGAGGGACTCCGGGGTCGTGAGGCTGCTCGGCGTTGACCCCGAGGGACCTGAGGCTCGGAGGGTGGCGGGGCTGGTGGGCTACCTACCGGAGGACGCCAGGCCCTACGGGCGCCTGACTGGCTGGGAGAACCTCTACTTCTACGCGCTAGTATACGCTGGGGGCGACAGGGACCGGGCTAGGAGGCTCGCCATGGAGGGCGCTAGGATATCGGGCCTCCCCGAGGAGGCGCTCGCTCGTAGGGCGTCCACCTACAGTAAGGGCATGGCGAGGAGGCTGCTGCTGGCGAGGGCGGTCATGCACAGGCCGAGGCTGGCCGTGCTGGACGAGCCCACCAGCGGCCTCGACGTCTTCTCGGCCCTCCGGGTTAGGGGTCTCATACGCAGGCTGGCAGGCGAGGGGGCGGGTGTGCTCCTGTCCACCCACAACCTGCTCGAGGCCCAGGAGGTTGCGGATAGGGTCACGTTCATCTCCGGGGGCAGGACTCTCTGCACCTGCACCGTTGGGGAGGCTCTCGATAGGTTCAACGCTGGAAACCTGGAGGAGGCCTTCGTGGCGGCTGTGGGTGGAGGTCATGGGCCTGGCTAGGATAGTCTTCTGGAAGGAGGTGCTCGAGCTCTCCCGCGATCGTAGAACCCTAGCAGTAGTGGTGCTGATGCCGCTGCTCGGCATGCCGGGGCTGGCGCTCCTAACCGGGGCCCTGTACTCCCAGCAGCGGGCTGTGCTGGGGGTGTACTACGAGGACCCGGGGGCCAGCGGGGTGGCAGCGGCGCTAGCGGGCTGGGCGCGCCAGGCCGCTGCCGGCGTGGGTGTAGGGCTGGAGGTGGTTGTGGGCGAGGGGAGGCCGCCGCCCGGCTGCTGCGACGCCATAATCTACCTGCCGAGGGGGTTCTACTCTAACCTCACGAGCATAGATAGGAGGGCCACCGTAGTGGTGGCGAAGCTCATAGCCAGCCAGGCGGCGGACGCCGCTTACCAGGCCGCCATGCAGGCGGTTGACAGGCTGGCCGGGCAGGTGTCGAGGTGGAGGGTGGAGGAGCTCGCGCGGAGGGCGGGGGTGGAGGTTGACCCAGGCGTCATACTGGGCCCCCTCTCGGTTAGGAACTACCTCTACAAGCCCAGCGGCGCCCCGGCAACGCCGGGCGAGGCCAGGGAGGCCGAGACGGCCCGGTTCCTCGAGTTCGCCCTGATATTCGTCGTGAACCCCGCGGTGGTATACATAACAGACGCCGTTATAGGCGAGAGGGAGAGGAGGACCCTCGAGGCCCTCCTGACAACCCCCCTCGGCGTGAGGGATGTGGTCCTAGGCAAGCTGGCGGCGTCGAGCCTCCTCGGCTTCCTCGCCTCCCTGGCCGACACCGCGGGGGTGCTGGCCTTCTTCAGGCTGGCAGGCGGCGCCCTCGAGCCGGCGCCGGGGCTGCTGGCGCTCCACGCCGCGGTCTCGGGGCTCCTCGTCCTCATGACCGCGTCGCTAGTGGCGCCGGTTGCGTCGAGGAGTGAGACCATACGCTCGGCCCAGGCTGGGGGGATGGCGATGCTGGGGGTGGCCACCGCCATATACTTCGCCGCGCTCTTCACCGACATAACGAGCCTCCCGCCAGCGCCCAGGGCCGCCCTGCTCGCCGTACCCTTCACTCACGCCGCCCTGGCGATACAGTCGTATGCCTCCGGCCGCCTCGCGGGGGCACTCCTCCACCTGGGCGTGATGGCGGCTGTGACCCTGGCGGGGGCGGCTGCCTCGGTCAGGCTGGTCAGCAGGGAGAGGCTGGTGATGGTGAGGGAGTAGGGGGCTCGCCCGGTTGATCTCTCCCCACGGCCGCGCCCGGGCTCGGGGACCGCTATCCCGCTCACCGCCCCCCGCCACCCGCGTTGAGGCGCCTTGAAATCCTGGCCGGGAGGGCGGCCAGCTCGGCTACCAGCGCCCTGCAGGCGCCGCGCCAGCCCCCGCTCGCGTAGCCGTCTATGATCCTCTCCCAGTCGACCGCGAACACCAGTAGGAGCACGACAGTCGTGCCCACGGCTAGCCCGGCTATCCTCGCCGGGGTCAGGGCCCCCTCGCCCACCAGCCACTTAGCGGCGGCCCCCAGGGCGGCGACGAGGGCTGTTAGCACGGTCTTCCCCAGCACGACCGAGGCCAGGAACGCGGCCCTGCTGAAGCCGGCGACGCCCAGGGGTATGTAGAGGACGTCGTCGGGCAGGGGCAGGGCCGCGAAGAGGAATACCAGCAGCGCAACGCCCAGCTTGGAGCGGCGGGACCCGGCCAGCAGCCTCTCCAGGCTCCTACTCTTCTCGCGCACGGCCCTCACGCGGGAGCCCACGAGCCGGGAGACGTAGAACTCGACGAACTTCCCGAGCCCGGCCGCGACGCCCCCGGCTATGACGAACTTTAGCAGGCCAACCACGTCGGAGTCAGACGCTATGGAGTACGACACGACTATGGTGAGGTAGAAGGCCGGGAAGCCGGGTATGAGGTTCGAGACGAAGGCGGCGAGCGTGAACCCCAGCAGGCCGTACTCCTCCATGGCTCTCCTCAGGGCGTCCAGTAGGCTGGCCTCCACGGCCGCTGCACCCCACGGTGGCGGGGGTACTATCGCTCCAGACCATCCTCACTGCCGGGGGCGGCTCGGGTCGTCCCTGCCTAGGCATCCCCCCGCATGTTGCCAGTATAAGGCGGCGCCCCCCTAAAAGCTGGGGGTGCGGGCTCCTGGCGTCGGCCCCCCTCTTCGACAGGCTGGCCCGGAGGTACGAGGGGTGGCACCTGCGCCACAGGGTCACCGCCGAGAACGAGGAGAGGCTCGTGAGGGAGGCCATGAGAGGCGCCCCTAGGCCCTGCCTCGAGGTGGGGGTCGGCACGGGCTTCTTCGCCGCGGCCGCCGGCTGCGAGGCCGGCGTGGACCCGAGCCTGGGCATGCTGTCCATGGCCGCTGGCCGCGTGCCCCTGAGGGTTCAGGGTAGGGGGGAGGCGCTCCCCTTCGCCAGCGGCTCCCTGGGGTCGGTGCTGGTCTCGGTGACCCTATGCTTCGCCGACGACCCCCAGATGCTCCTAGCCGAGGCGTCGAGGGCGCTCAGGCCCGGGGGGAGGCTGGTGGCGTGCATAGTGCCGAGGGACACGCCCTGGGGGAGGCTCTACAGGAGCCGGGGCAGGCTGGGCCACCCGCTCTACAGGGCGGCCCGCTTCTACACCCTGCGCGAGGTCCGCTCGATGGCGGAGGCGGCAGGCCTAAAGGCCGCCTCGGCGCTCGCAACGCTAACCTATCCACCCTGGGGCCGCCCGAGGCCGGAGAAGCCCCGGCCGCCGCGTGGCGGGGAGGGCTTCGCCTGCCTGATAGCCGTGAAGCCGGGGGGATGAGGTGGCTCGAAAGGGCGGAGGCCCCCAAGGCTGCGGGCCGGTGAAGAGCCCGCGCAGGGCCGACCCCCGCCTGGCGCGTGGCTAGGCGCTAGAAGCCCACGCTACCCCCCCCGCCAGCTAGCCCCGGGGGGCGGCTCGGGCAAGGGTGGGCTCCACACCCCCGCCTAGCCCGGGTGCGGGCCCAAAGGTCCTCCTCACCGCCGTCCCGGCGGGGGGAGCGGGGCGCGGCGCTTAACCATATTGGCCC
>JALSQL010000023.1 GCA_026985435.1 Acidilobaceae archaeon | reverse complement strand
TTTGTGGTGTTCTCGGTCTTGGCCCCGCACATGGGGCCTCCAGCGCTACCGCTAACAGGCCCCGAGCCTTTTAAGCCTGATGGCGGGCTGTTCGGCAGAAAACACAAAAACCATCCACCCACACCCCAACAGCCAAAAACGAAAAACCCAATAAAAACCCTTCGCGCTGGGTGTTCCCAGCTTTGGGTTTGGAGTGGTGGTTGTATGTATCATCTATCTACTACTAGGAGCGCTTGGATTCCAGGGCCTGGGGTATCGTTGACGGTGCATTATGGTAGGTTCCTGCTCTGTGGGGTGGTGCCGCGGCCGGGATTTGAACCCGGGTCACGGGCTCGAGAGGCCCGCATACTGGGCCGGGCTATACTACCGCGGCACCATTAGCGGCTCCTCCTCGCTGGGGGTTTTAAGTGTTTCACCTGTTGCGGAGCAGGCTCGGACTCTCGCTATGATGTCGAGGGCTACTATGATCTGTATAGGGTCTATCCCTACGCTCGAGCCGTAGGGGCCCCTCTCGACTACTATGGGTGGCAGTACTACTTTCCTGGCGCTACTAGTGGCTATCGCCCCGGCGTCTATCCCGGCTAGGAGCGCTATTAGGGGTAGCCGGGCGAGGGGCTTGTCCCATAGAATGATCAGCATGGCCACGGCCGCCGTGGCTATCACGGATGATGCCATGCGTGACCCGGCTGCCGCTACTAGGAGCCCCCCTAGACCTAGTAGTAGCGAGAGGCCCAGGCTGGCCTCCCACCCCTCGCCCCGTAGCCAGCAGGGGGCGCCCCTGAACCCCCGCTCCGGGTTGGGGCTGCCTTCTAGCGTCTCATCGCCGGGCCCCGGGCGCTCCACTGTGCGGCGCACCGCCGTGCCTCCACGGGTCCGCCGGGCTTAAATGGTGGGAGCGCCCGCCTCGCTGGCGGCTCCTGAGGGGTTTAGGCTTGCCGAGGATACGGGAGAAGGCGTGGAGGAGGGAGTGGGAGGAGGAGCTGTACAGGCTTTGGGAGGAGGAGGGCCTGCATAGGAGCGTTATAGACCCCGACGACCCCAGGGAGGTCGTCGTGATAGACACGCCTCCCCCCTATGCTAGCGGCAAGTGGCACGCTGGCGGCGCCGCCCATTACGCTCAGATAGACATGGTGGCCAGGTACTTCCGCCTCAAGGGCTATAATGTCGTCGTTCCATTCTACGCCGACCGTAACGGCCTACCCGTTGAGGTTCAGGTGGAGAAGACCTACAGGGTTGTAGCCCACGAGATGGCTAGGACCCCGGAGGGTAGGAGGAAGTTCCTCGAGATGTGCAAGTCGTTCCTCGACAAGGCTGAGGAGGAGATAGTCAAGGTCTGGAAGAGGATGGGGTGCGGCTTCGACTACTGGCGGGACGGCACGGACAGCCCCACGTACCGGGCTCTCACCCAGGCAACCTTCATAGAACTCTACCGGCGCGGCCTGATCTACGAGGCTGAGAGGCCCGTTAGGTGGTGCCCCAGGTGTAGGACGACGCTCGCGGAGGCCGAGATCGAGTACAAGAGCGAGAAGACGTACATCTACTACGTGAAGTACACCCTCAAGGACACCGGCGAGCCGCTCGTCGTTGCAACCACGAGGCCCGAGCTTCTAGCCGGCTGCGCGGCCCTGGCATACAACCCGGAGGACGAGAGGTACAAGGGGCTGGCTGGCAGGAAGGCGATAGCACCCCTCTACGGGCACGAGGTTGTGATAGTGGAGCACCCAAGCGTTGACCCCGACTTCGGCACGGGGCTCATGATGATATGCAGCTACGGCGACGAGGACGATGTCCGCCTGTTCATGGAGCTCGGCTTGAAGCCTAGGGTTGTGATAGGCGAGGATGGCAGGATGCTACCCGAGGCCGGGCCGATAGCGGGGCTGCCGGTGGCTAAGGCTAGGGAGGAGATAGCCAGGCTCCTCGAGGAGAGGGGGCTGCTCGTCAAGAAGGAGCTCATAGAGCACAACGTCCCGGTCTGCTGGAGGTGCAAGACACCCCTGCAGATAATCCACAGGAGGGAGCTCTTCCTCAAGCAGCTGGAGTTCCGCGAGGAGATAAGGCGCATCGCTGGGGAGATCAGCTTCCACCCGGAGATGCACCGGCGCAAGCTTTACGACTGGATAGACTCGCTCAGCATGGACTGGCCCATAAGCAGGGACCGCTTCTACGCCACTGAGATACCCCTGTGGCGCTGCACAAAGTGCGGGGCCGTCCTCGTGCCCGAGCCCGGCAGGTACTACAGGCCCTGGGAGGAGGAGCCGCCCTGGGAAAGGTGCCCCAGGTGCGGCGCCCCCAAGGAGGCGCTGGTTGGTGAGAAGAGGGTCTTCGACACCTGGTTCGACTCCAGCATAAGCCCCCTCTACGTCTCCCAGTGGATGAGGAACCCGAGGTTCTACGAGAAGGCGAAGGACAACATACTCCGCCCGCAGGGGCAGGATATAATACGAACGTGGCTCTACTACACCCTCCTCAGGGTGTACCAGCTAACGGGCAGGCCGGCCTTCAGGTGGGTGAGGATAACGGGTATGGGCCTAGACCCGTCGGGGAGGCCCATGCATAAGAGCCTCGGCAACGTGATAGACCCAGAGCCCCTCATCGAGGAGTATGGCGCGGACGGCTTCCGCTTCTGGGCGGCCTCGGCCGCCAAGCTGGGCTACGACTACAAGGTCGACTACGGCCGCCTCCGGACGGGGAGGAACTTCGTAACCAAGCTCTGGAACCTAGCCAGGTTCGTGAGCGGCTTCGAGAGGCCCAGCATCGAGGACGCCCGCCTGAGGGCCATCGACAGGGCTTTCCTGGCCCTGCTAGACGAGTACCTCGAGAGGGCTGACAGGGCTTACTCCCAGCTCGACGTCTACGAGCCTGCCCTGGCGCTGTACGAGTATGCATGGGACCTCTACGCCAGCAACTACGTCGAAATGGTCAAGGAGCGCGCCTACAACAGGTCTGGGAGCTACCCGGAGGAGGAGCAGCGAGGCGCCTGGTTCACCCTCTACGAGATCCTAGAGAGGCTCACCATAGCGCTCTCCCCGATCATGCCGTTCGTCACGGACATGATACATAGGAGGCTCTACGGCGGCACCGTCCACCGCAGGAGGTGGCCCCCACCCTTCATAGCCGACCCCGAGGAGAGGAGGAGGCTGGCCGAGACGGCCCGGCTGGCCGTCAGGGTTAATAGGGAGGTGTGGGCCTACAAGCGCCGCGCCAACGTCAGGCTGAGGGACCCCATCCCGGGCGCCACGATACTGGTGCCAGCAAGCCTGGAGGGCCTGAGGCGGGAGCTCGTGGACCTCCACAAGACGCCGGTCGAGGTGTTCCACGGGGAGCCCCCGGAGGGGGCCGAGCCCCTGGGCGAGGTAGCATACATCCTCAGGGCGGGCTAGCCCCTCCCCGGGGCTGCCGGGGGCCCGGCGTCCTACCAGCATTTACCTCCCGTCCCGCCCAAGCCGTAGGTGGGGGTAGCCAGCGGCGTGCACGTGAGGGTGCTCGACCGGAGGAGGCGGAGGATAGAGGTCAGGCCGGAGAGCGAGGAGGACCTTTGGGTGCTGAGGAACACCCTGAGGCCGGGAGACCTGGTTACCGGTAGGACCCTCCGCGACGTCGCGGTTAAGGGTAGCGACTCCAAGCAGAGGAGGCCGATAGTCGTCACGCTGCGCCTCAAGACGGCGGAGTTCCAGCCGTTCACGGGCAAGCTGCGCCTCTACGGCGTCATAGTGGAGGGCCCGGAGGAGTACGGGCTGAGGGGGCGCCACCACGCCATGACCGTCTCCCCGGGCCAGGCGGTCGTTGTGGAGCGGGAGTCGGGCTGGCCCGAGAGGGCCCTCGAGAGGCTGCGCTCCAGCGGGCCCCGGGGGAGGGCCGTCGTGGCCGCTGTCGACTACGACGAGTACGCCGTCGCCCTCGTGGCACTCCAAGGCTATAGGGTGGTGGCCGAGGGGAGCTCCAGGCTGCCGGGGAAGGACGACCCTACCAGGGACGAGGAGCTGGAGAGGTACGCGTCGAGGCTCGCGAGGCTGATCGTGGAGACCGCCTCGAGGGAAGGCGCGCGGGTGGTAGTTGTAGCCGGGCCCGGCCCCCTGAAGGAGGACGTAGCGCGGAGGGTCAGGGAGGCTGCCCCCAACCTGAAGGTGTACGTCGACTCAACATCCATGGGGGGCTCCGCCGGTGTCTCGGAGGCCCTCCGAAGGCCCACTATAGCGAGGGCCCTGCGCGAGTACAGCCTCGTGGAGGCTGAGGCGTGGCTGGAGGACGCCATGAGGGTGGCGGCGAGGGAGCCTGATAGGGTGGTCTTCGGGGCGAGGGCAGCCCGCGCGGCCGCGGCGATGGGCGCCGTCGAGAGGATAATCGCCTCCGACGAGGTCCTCTACACTATAGACGACGAGGAGCGCGAGGCTGCCCAGGAGGCTCTGGAGGAGGCGGAGGCCAGGCGCGCGGAGGTACTGATAGTCCCGGCCGACAGCCCGGTCGGCGAGAGGCTGCGCCCCCTCGGGGGTGTTGTGGCCGTCCTCCGCTACCCCGTGCCG
>JALSQL010000022.1 GCA_026985435.1 Acidilobaceae archaeon | reverse complement strand
TCTACGGCATCGCTAGGCTCCCCGCGGTGGTGGAGGTTGAGGTCTGCAGGCACTGCGGGGCCGTCAGGCTGGGCCACCGCTGGCTCCCGAGCGGGGGCACCTTCGAGGGCGCCCTCGAGAGGGTGCTCGAGTGGCTGGCCTCCAGGCTGGAGCCCGTCGAGCCCCTGGAGGCCGCGGAGGTGGCCGGGTACACCCTCCGGAGCGAGCCCAACTGGACCACCAGACTCGCCCTCAGGGTTAGGGGTGCCGGGCCTGGCGGCGTCGAGGCCGAGGCCGAGGTGCCGCTCACCGTGAGGCTGAGGCCCACGATCTGCCCCCGCTGCAAGGTCCAGGTGAGTGGCGAGTACCAGGTCCTCGTGCAGGTCAGGGCGCCGAGGAGGCTGCGGGGCCGCCTGATGGGGCTGGTGGAGGAGGCTGCGGCCCGCTCTGGCGTGGGCGGCGACGTTATAGAGGCTGTGGAGACCAGGGATGGCGTGGACGTCTACCTAACCCACAGGGGCGCCGCCTCGAGGCTACTCTCAGCACTACGCAGGGTGGCCCCCCTCCGAGTCACGGGGCCCCACAGGGAGTACGTCGGCATAACGAGCAGGGGCAAGAGGCGCACCAGGGACACCTACGTGGCACGCATCGAGGAAGCCTAGAGGCGCGATCAATACGTTTAATAGAGAACCGCGGCCTCCGAATGGGTGGGCGCCCGTCTTGAGTAACAGGCGGCTTATCTATGAGAATATAGCATTGGGTAAGGTCCTCGAGGCCATAGGCTTCTTTAGGCCCTTCTACAGGGTCCCCCAGGCGCTTGAGACGCAGCAGACGCCGCTGGAGAGAGCGTGCAGGGACCTCTGCGTTAGCCTCGATGCCAGGCTGGCGGTGGTTGAGTTCAAGGCTCCCGTGCTAGCTAACACCGCCCGGCCTGTCTTAAAGTATGATATCTCATTCTCCCCCTCTGTCATCGCCATCTTCGAGCAGATAGATAAGTGTGCCCCGATGTTCCTCCACGGGTTCCACCTCGGGCTCATTCACGCCGGGCTATTGCCAGCGATAACAGCTGACGGCACCGCCTCCGGCGTCACCCCGGGGCTAACGCTGCCCGAGGCGGTGCCAGCGACCCTGAGGCTCTTGCCCATATACACGCTCCTGGACAGACTCTCAGCGAGCCTGCCGAAGAACGGCAACCGGCCAGGCCAGCTTCCCCAGGCGATTAGAACAGCAAGTCTAACCTATATAGAGAATAACCTTGGCGCCAGCGGGCTCTCCATCGACGCCCTAAGCAGGCTAGCGCTAAACCCTGACTGCATTATAGCGGTGCACCCAGACAGGGGGGCTCAACCTGGCACCGCCAGCGCGCCCTGCCAACCCGTATGCCCGTGCAGGGCTTCATGCATAGAGGACATCTGCAACCCCCGGAGAACCTACACATGCCTCTGGTGCGGCAGCGAAACCCCCGTCAGGAGCCGCCTCAGCATAACGCTATCGACCAACAGGGGCACCCACACTGTAGACTTTCAGGAGTGCCTCTACCCGCTGGGATACCTGATCCGCAGCATGATATGCGGGCCGGGAGATTCCAGGATGACCGTGAGGGTTGGCGACCTCCTCGCTACCTGCCGCGCCCTCTCAGAGGGCGGAGAGCCCGCTTGCAGCCGACTAGCTAAGATCTGCAGGCAGTTCCTAGACAAGGCGGGGATGCCTGACGAGGAATACTACTCGAGAGACAAGGGTGCCCAGGAGATGGTACCACTAAGCCTTATAGTTGACCTCCTACTAGAACTATACAAGGGCTTAGAGTCTGATGTCGAGTCTGATGTCCTGCTGCTTGTGGGGGAGCCTGGAGGCCCCCCTAGAGGGTTTATGCTGTCCACACGCAAGTCTGGCGAGTAGCGGCGAGTAGCCAAACCCGATCCCAGGGGCCTGCGAGAGCCTCACTCACCCAGGGTTTGTTTTCCCCGGCGCTACCTCCTCCTTGCGGCCCAGTTTGCCCTATTATGCGGCGTAGGGCTGGGTTGGGGTTTAACCGTTTTAATGGGTAGTATCGCTTCTGCGCAACGGTGGGTAGCTGTGGGCCTCCGTGAGGCCTTGGATTCCTACTTCGAGGTCAGCCGTCGTGGTTCAACTTTGCGAACCGAGGTTGTCGCCGGCCTGACCACGTTCATGACTATGGCGTACATACTCTTCGTTAACCCGGCTATACTAGGAGACGCCGGGGTGCCGAGGGATGGCGTGGTAGCTGCTACCGCGGCGTCGGCGGCGATAGCGACGCTCATAATGGGCCTCTACGCTAGGGTCCCCTTCGCGCTGGCGCCCGGGATGGGGCTCAACGGCTACTTCGCCTACAGCGTTGTCCCCTTCGTCGCCGGGATACTCGCCGCTAAGGGAGTGGCAGACGCGGGGGCCAGGGCGTGGCAGGTGGCGCTCGCCGCCGTGCTGGTTGAGGGCCTGGTATTCATAGTGCTCTCCCTCACCAGGGTGAGGGAGGCCGTGGCGAACTCCATACCGCCCACCCTGAAGTTCTCCATCGCCGCTGGCATAGGGCTCTTCCTAACCCTCATAGGGTTCGAGGACGGCGGCCTCATATCGGAGGGCGGGCCGACCGGCATATCGTTCAACGTCCACGCTCTGGTGCAGCCGGAGCCTCTCCTCGCGCTGGGCTTCACGCTGGTCGCCGGTATACTCATGGCTCTCCGCGTGCCGGGGGCGCTGCTGGCCTCGATAGTCCTGGCATCCGCCGTGGGCTGGGCCCTCCACGTGAGCCCGCCCCCCTCGGGGGTGGTGTCGGCCCCCCACTTCACCGCCGCCCTCAAGCTCGACCTGGGCGGCCTCGCGGACCTTGGCTTGGCGACGGCGACCGCCATAGTGTTCACGTTCTTCATGGTCGACTTCTTCGACACCCTCGGGACCGTGACGGGCCTCAGCGCCGCCGCGGGCCTGATGGACGAGAGGGGCAGGGTGCCGGGGATAGGGAGGATGCTCCTAACAGACGCCATAGGCACGACCGTGGGCGCCATCCTGGGCACGAGCACGGTGACAACCTACATAGAGAGCGCCGCTGGCGTGGAGGAGGGCGGCCGGACCGGCCTAACCGCCGTGGTGGTGGCGATCCTCTTCCTGCTGGGGCTCTTCTTCGCCCCCATACTAGCGGCCACGCCGACGTACGCGACCGCCCCGGCCCTCATAATAGTGGGCCTCCTCATGGCGAGGAGCATAAGCAGGATAGACCTCTCCGACCCCACCGAGGCCCTCCCAGCCTTCATAACCATAGCCGGGATACCCTTCACCTTCAGCATAGCCGACGGCATGGGGCTGGGCTTCATAACCTACGTCACACTCAAAGCGGCCACGGGCAGGTGGAGGGAACTAAACCCCATACTCGTAGCCGTCGCCCTGATATTCCTAGCCTACTTCGCCAGCATACCCGGCATCATGGGCTAGCCCCCCGCCCCCAGCCCCCCTCTTTCCCCTCAGGAAACGGCCTCGAGGGCGCTCCTAGCCCCCTCCAGGGCCCGCTCCAGAGCCCCCCGCGCTGGCCTCGCCAGGGGGAGGCCCGGGGAGCCCTCGTAGTCAACGCAGAACAGCCTGGCCCACCCGGGCAGCCTGGCCCAG
This sequence comes from Acidilobaceae archaeon, assembly GCA_026985435.1. Taxonomy (GTDB): domain Archaea; phylum Thermoproteota; class Thermoprotei_A; order Sulfolobales; family Acidilobaceae; genus Calypsonella. Next base: position 939 of record JALSQL010000022.1, on the reverse strand, counting down.
CCAGCCGCCACCGGCGAGCCGCCGGGGGCGCACGCCGCCAGGACCGCCGCGGCGCCGGGGGCCACGTCCAGCAGGGCCCTGGCGGAGTGGGGCCTAGTATAGACGGGGACGAGCAGTATCATCCGCGGCCTGAGCCTCAACGCCGCGGAGGCCAGCGCCAGCCCCGGGGGCTCGAAGCCCCTGGGGGTGTGGGCGTCTAGCAGCCCCCAGGGGTCGAGCTCGCCGCCCGCCGGGGAGGCCTCCAGCATGCCCCCGCGCCTCCCAACCACGGCCGCCCCGACAGCCTCCAGCCTCGCGGGCTCCCTCACCGCCAGGGGGGCCTCGAGGGTCAGGCCCTCCCAGGGGGTGACCCCCACCCTCGGGCCCAGCTGGAAGAGCCTGTGCATGGGCCAGTCGAGAGGCGCCACCACCATGCCTGGCAGCCGGGGCTTGGGGTGAGCGTAGAGCAGGGCCCCCCACACGCTCGCCGCCAGCCTGTAGCCCTCAGCCTCCACGAGCCCCGGGGGCCCCCGGCGCTCCACGCTGCCCACCACGCCCTGCCGGCTGGCGGGGCTCCGGGGGTGTTAAGCTGCGGGTGGGAGCTATGTGGGAAGAGCTTTAACCCCCATTCCCTGGGTAGAGCGTGGTGTAGAGGCGTGGGCAGGCCTAGGATACTCATCCTCGGCGGCGACGCTGCCGAGGCGCTCGAGATCCTCTACCCCTACTTCAGCCTCCTAGAGGAGGGCTGGGAGGTCCACGTCGCGGCCCCCAAGAAGGGCGAGAAGTTCCACACTGTAGTCCACGACTTCGAGCCGGGCTGGGACACGTATACCGAGAAGCCCGGCTACCTCTGGCAGGCCGACAAGAAGCTCGACGAGGTCGACCCGAGCGAGTACGATGGCCTCGTGATACCCGGCGGCAGGCTCCCGGAGTACATCCGCCTCTACCCTAAGACCCTCG
>JALSQL010000021.1 GCA_026985435.1 Acidilobaceae archaeon | reverse complement strand
ACCACGCGCGCCACCTCATACACCAGGCCCGCCCCCGGCTCTGAGGGTTTAAATGCACGGCCAGCCTAGCGGCTGGCCTCCTCCTCGCAGATACGCTTCATTAGGAGGGCGTCCCTGTCTAGTATGGGGCTCTCGCTTATCACCACGGCGTCTATACCGGTCTCAAGGTACGCGCGGCACACGACGCGCCAGTCGGGGCCGTAGCCCTCCTCTGATAGCGTGTGGTGCTCCCTCTCCCCGCCCCTGCCGTACTCTATTTTGGAGAAGTGGGTGTGGAGGGGCCTCACGGCACGGGTGCCGAGCTCCCTCTCTATAAGCTCTATCGCACGGATGACCTCGTCGACGCTGCGCACGAACCCGCCCTCGCTGCGGGCGTACAGGTGGGCCCAGTCCACGGCTGGCCTGCACCTCCTGAGGCTCCGGCATATCTCGATGGTCTCGCCGAGGTCGCCCACCTGGCTCACCTTCCCCGTGGTCTCGGGCGCCAGCTCGGGCTTCCTCACGACGCCCTCCAGCTCCTCCTCCAGCCTCTGCAGGGAGGATATCACCCGCTTGAGGGCCTCCTGGCGGGTCTTGTTGCCCTTAATGTAGCCGGGGTGGAAGACGACGGCGTAGGCGCCCATCCACTCGCTGGCCAGCATGGCGTCCCTAAGCCTCTTCAGGCTCCTCTCGACCACGGAATCATCGGGGCTGCCGAGGTTTATGTAGTAGGGCGCGTGCATGCTGAGCACCACTCCGTGCTTCCCAGCCTCCTCCCCGAGCCTCCTGGCCTTGGCCTCGCTTATCCTCACACCCCTGACGGCCTCGTACTCCAGCGCGTCGAGCCCTATGCTGGCCAGGTATGCTGGAACCTTCTCCATCGAACCCTTGAAGTCGAGGGGCTTCCCCGCGGGGCCGAAGCGTATCCTGCCCACCGCCGCCACCCAGCCCCAGCTTGGATGGAGCCGCGGAGATAAGGGGGTAGCCAGCGCGTTCGGTGCGAGCCCCTTATTACACCCCCCACGCCAGGCGTAGTGGTGGCCAGCACTGAGGCGTGGCAGGCGTGGCCTGAACGCGGTACAGGCGGCCGCGGCTGTCATCGTTATAGTCATAATAGTCGCGGGCGCACTCTACGCCCTCCACGGCCGGGGCGGCGGGGGCGGGGAAACCGGTACTGGCACAGCCACCAGCCAGACCAGCGGTGGCCAGGCATCCCAGGGAGCCACGTCCACTACCTCCGCCCCCCAGGGGAAGCCGGGGAGCAACATTCACGTCCTAGTACTATTCGACGTCGGCGGGAAGGGAGACCTGAGCTTCAACGACATGGCGGTCCTCGGCGCCGAGCGGGCGGCCAGCGACTTCGGGGTGAAGGTGGACTACCAGACCCCTAGGAGCACGGATGAGATGGAGAGCCTGCTCAGGAGCGTCAGCAGGAGCGGGAAGTACGACCTCATAATAGGGGTAGGCTTCCTCTGGCTAGACGCAATGAGCAAGGTGGCCCCGGAGTATCCCAACCAGAAGTACGCCCTCATCGACGCCGCCCCCCAGAACCCCATAGGCAACCTAGCAGCGTACGTGTTCCGCGAGCAGGAGGTTGCAGCCCTCGTAGGCATCCTGGCGGCCGACATAGCCCACAACATAGGCTGCAACAAGGCCGGGGCCGTGGCTGGCATGGACATACCGCCCCTCTGGAGGTTCCACATAGGGTACCTCTACGGCATACAGTACTATAACAACGTCACGGGATCCAGCGTGGAGCTGGTCTGGACGTACACTGGAACCTTCGGCGACCCGCAGGTCGGCAAGCAGACCACCCAGCAGATGATAGCCCAGGGCGTCTGCGTATTCTACGGGCTGGCCGGGCTCACCCACCTGGGCATGTTCGACGCCGTCAGGGAGGCCGCGGAGCAGGGTAAGAACGTCGTCGCGATAGGCCAGGACGCCAGCCAGGAGTGGTACGACCCGTACCACATAATCCTGAGTGGGCTGAAGAGGGTTGACGTAGCCGTCTACGATGCTATCAAGAGCGTGGTGTACGGCAACTTCACCGGAGGCATCCACAGCCTCGGAATAAAGGAGGGCGCCCTCGGCATAAGCGACGACAAGATAATAAAGTACTTCGCGGAGATAGCGGCCCAGCAGGGCAAGCTACCCAAGGGCCTCACCCCCGACGATGTCGTGAACATAGTGGAGCAGCAGAGGAGCAAGTACATAAGCCAGAGGGCCTGGGACCTCGTGAACCAGCTGGAGAGCGACATAGCGAGCGGCAAGATACGCTTCGTAACCCCTGCATCCCACGACCAGTACGACCAGATAATCCAGCAGCTCAAGCAGGGCGACCTGCAGGCGGCCCTCCAGGCGGGGGGTCAGTAGCCGGGGCTCCAAATCCCCGCTGGGGGCTGCTCCCCGGGCTCAGCCCCCGGCCGGTTTTATTCCCCCTCTAACCGTTGGCCCGCCGGGGCCTCGTTGGATCGGCCCGTCGTGGAGCTTAGGGATATAGTGAAGGTGTACCCCGACGGGGTCAGGGCTCTCGACGGGGTCAGCCTCCGCCTCTACCCGGGCAAGGTCCACGCTATCCTGGGCGAGAACGGTGCGGGCAAGACCACCCTCATGAGGATACTCTACGGCGAGATTAGGCCTACTGGGGGCGAGATAATACTCGACGGGCGCCCTGTCAGGTTCCACTCCACGTCAGACGCGATAAGGTCGGGCATAGCGATGGTCTACCAGCACCCGCGGCTAGTCCCCACCCTGACCGTCAGGGACAACATGGTGCTCTACTTCGACACGGCCGGGATACCGGCGGGCGAGCTGGGGGAGAGGCTAGAGCGGGCGAGGAGCATAACGGGCTTCGAGGCGCCCCTAGACGAGGTCGTAGAGAGCCTCCCCGTCGGGGTCAGGCAGAGGGTCGACATACTCCGGAGCATAGCAGCGGGAGCGAGGGTGCTCATACTGGACGAGCCCACCACAAACCTGAGCCCCGCCGAGGTGGAGGGCCTGATGGCAGCCGTTGAGGGGATGAAGAGGGAGGGCATAGCCGTGGCCTTCATCACTCACAGGCTGCCGGAGGTCTACAGGATAGCTGACCTGGTGAGCGTGCTCCGCAGGGGCAGGCTCGTGGCGTCCGAGCTAGACCCTAGGAGGGTCGGCGTGGAGGAGCTAGCCAGGCTCATGGTGGGGGAGCTCCCCAGAGCCCCGGCCCCACGCAGGCCCAGGCCTGGGAGGCCTGTCCTCAGGGTTGAGGGCCTAAGGGTCCGGGGGAGGGTCCTGCTTGAGGTGGATACGCTGGAGGTGAGGGAAGGCGAGATCCTGGGGGTAGCAGGCGTTGAGGGCAACGGTCAGGACGAGCTAGTGGGCGCCGTGGTCGGCTACGCCCCGAGGGAGTCGGGGGTCGTGGAGGTTCTGGGCACCCGGAACCCCGGGCCCCGCGAGTTCTACGCCGCCGGGGGCGCGTTCATACCCGGGGACAGGACCAAGGCCCTAGCCCTAGCTATGAGCGTCGCCGAGAACCTGGCGTTCCTCCGATACGCCCACGCCGGCCCGGCCCTCCTAACGCCCGGGAGGCTCGTGCACCTCTACCGAGAGGTGGCAGAAGCCTATAGGGTCGTGGCGGAGAGCCCGTGGGCCCCGGCCTCGAGCCTCAGCGGGGGGAACCAGCAGAAGCTCCTCGTCGGCAGCCAGCTGCACATGAGGCCGCGCCTCCTCGTGGCGGTGAACCCCACGAGGGGCCTCGACATAGCCACCACCGCGTACGTCAGGGGGCTCATCCGGGGGCTGGCCGAGCGCGGGGTTGGAGTGCTCCTCGTGAGCACCGACCTAGACGAGATACTTGAGCTCAGCGACAGGATAGCCGTGCTCTTCAACGGGAGGATAGCCGGGGTGCTGGAGCGGGGCCAGGCCAGCCCCGAGGTGATAGGCAGGCTCATGGGTGGTGCGGGGTGGCAGGCGGGAGCCTAGCGTGGAGAATAGCCTGGGAGCTGGCCCTAGTAGCCGCCGCCCTAGCGGCCGGGCTGGCCGCTGGCGCCCTCGTGGCGTACGCCCTGGGCGCCCCGCCGCTGAGCGTGATAGGCGAGATGCTCACCTCCTGGAGGGTGCAGCCCGACCTGGTGGTGGAGTACACAGCAATGCTAGCCCTCACGGGTGCGGCGTTCGCTATACCGCTCCACACAGGCCTCTTCAACATAGGCGGCGAGGGGGCCTTCCAGCTGGGGGCCCTCGTCGGCCTCTGGGTGGCGGTACACACCTCGAGCGCCCCAGCGGCCCTGGCAGCGGCGGCGCTGGCTGGGGCTGGCCTGGTCGGGCTGGCCGGGATCCTGAGGGTCAGGGTTGGGGTCAACGAGGTTCTCAGCACGATAATGCTGAACTGGATAGTCTACTGGGTGCTACTATACCTCGTCATAACGAGGCTCCAGGACCCCTACTTCACCACGAGGACGGTCGAGGTCCCACGCGGGGCGAGGCTCCCCTGGCTCAGCATCGGCGGGGTCGAGGTGCCCTCCACAATACTCGCCTCGGCGGCCATACTGGCGGCCCTATGGGTAGCCCTAAGGCTGACCAGGTGGGGGCTCCTGTTCAGGTTCTCGGGGGCCAACGAGTGGTCATCGAGGACGCGGGGGGTCCGGGTGGGCGTCTACAGGGCCGGGTCGATGGCGCTCGCGGGCCTCCTCGCCGGCGTGGCGGGCGCCCTCCACATCATAGGCTTCTCCCACAACATAGACGTGACCGGCTCGGGCGTCAGGAACTACGGGTTCAACGGCATAGGAGTGGCGCTCCTCGGCAGGAACGACCCCCTAGCGATCCTCCCCGCA
>JALSQL010000020.1 GCA_026985435.1 Acidilobaceae archaeon | reverse complement strand
TGGGGCCCCCTCGGGGGCCCTAAGGTGTCATGGGGGGCTCGTAGGAGCCCCAGATCGCCTTCGCCAGGTCGCGGAGGCTGACCACGCCGATGACCTTGCCACGATTGTCCACCACGGGGAGGTGGCGTATCCCAAGCCCCAGCATGAGCCTGGCGGCCTCGGCCAGCGTGGCGCTGTCGCGTATGGTGACAACGTCGCTCGTCATCACCTCCCTCACGGGGGTCTCGGGCCCCCTGCCCTCCGCTAGCACTCTGTAGGCCATGTCCCGCTCCGTGACGATGCCGACCAGCCTCTCCCCCTCCATGACTAGGACGCTGCCAACCCTATGGTCCCGCATCAGCTTGGCCGCCTCGCCAACGGTGGCGTCCGGCTTCACGGAGACAACGCTCCTCCCGAGGATCGACGAGACCGTAACCAGCGCCAAGGAGTCCCACCCCCAGACCACAGGGCGGCCTCCCCGGGATATATCCGCTACCCGCCAGCCCACAACAACCCGGAGGGGGCGCCGGGGGCTTGGCAAGGCTGGCGAGCGGCAGGAGGCTCGGGCGCCTCGTGGAGCCTATACTGGCGGGTGCGAAGAGGAGGGTGTGGGTGGCCACACCCTTCATCAGCAGGGAGTACGCCGAGCTGCTGGCCTCGAAGGCGAGGGCCGGGGCGAGCGTGAGGCTGGTGACCAGCGACGCCCCCGAGAATAGGGAGTCGCTCCGGGCCCTCAGGAGGGCCGCCCTAGGGGGGCGGGCCAGGAGGCTGGCGGCCCTAGCCCTGGCGGCGCTGGGCGCCGCTGTGGCGGTCGCCAGCTGGAGGGCGGCCCCCCTGGCGGCGGCTCTCCCCCTGGCGGGCCTGGCTGTTCTCCACAGGCTGCTCCCAGCTGTGGCCCTGGCGGTGGCGGGTGCCGCCTGCGCCGCGGCCTACAAGCTGGGCCTCGGCCCCGGGGTGGCGGGTGCCGGCCTGTGCGTCTACGCAGTAGGCGCGGTGCTGGTTGTCGTGGCTGTGAGGCGGGGCGTGGGCGGGGGGCCCAGGGTTAAGGTGGTGCCCCGGGACAGGTTCCTGGTGCACTCGAAGATAATAATAGCTGATGACAGGGCCATCGTGGGGAGCGCTAACCTTACCAAGACGGCCCTCTGGAGGAACCACGAGACAGTAACGATATACGAGCCGGGCGAGGAGGGCGAGGCTGTGGAGGCCTTCGAGGAGCTATGGAGGAAGGCCTAAGCCTGGCTGGCCCCCCGGTGGCTCCCCGGCTTGGGGTGGCGGCCGTGCCCGGCGGTGGGTATCCCGTTGTCGAGTACAGGCCCCGACTCTCGGGGGAGACGGACCAGCCCCTGGAGCTCCAGCTGGTCGACGTGGCTAGGGTTGAGGCTGAGGGGTACATGAGGGTGGTCCACCACGCCGGGGAGAGGGGGTACCACATCAAGCTCGTGCTCAACGATAGGGAGGCGATATCGCTGTTCGTGTGGAACACCAAGGTCTTCGAGGGTCGCAACACGCTCGCCAGGAGCTACGGCGTCATACCCATCGAGGAGATCGAGGTTGACGAGGAGGAGGGCGACAGGCTGGTGGCCGAGGGCCGCTACAGGCTCTCGCGGGGCCTCCTCGAGCTGGTGGTGGAGAGGAGCTACGACGAGAGCGTGGCGAGGCCCTGCAGGTGCCTCTACAGGCTCAGGCTGAAGGGTGTGAGGGAGTACATCTCGCCCAAGCACGGCCACTCCGCCAGGCCCGAGTACTTCCTGGTCGCGGTCACCCGCGGGGGCCGGGGGGCCGGGCGATCCTAGCCCGGAGCTCCCGGAGCCAAGCCGGCCTGAGGCCGGCCTCGGCGATGGCGTCAGCGAGGCCGACTTCATCCACGACGATGGCGTGGCCCCTGGCTAGGGCCTGGCGCCAGGCCGGCCTGGCCAGCTGTAGCCTCGCCTCCTCGGGGGTCCAGGGTATGAGCTCGAAGCCCGGGGGAGGGGTGGGGGTGGCCTCGTAGCGGTCGAGGGGCCTCACACCGCGGTAGGCCGGGGAGACCACTATGACGTCGACGTCGCTCCACAGGTTGAAGTCCCCGCGGGCGTAGCTGCCGTGGAGAACCACAGCCACCGGGCCCAGGCGGCGCCTCAGGAGGCGGGCGTAGCCCTCCACGTGGTCTAGGACCTCGATCCACCTCCTCAGCCTCTCAGGGGGCACCCTCACCGCAAGCCTCACCCACGCACCTGCGGGCCTCGCCCACTATCCTCGACGCGCACTCGAGGCTCTCCAGGGCGTCGCGGCGGGTGAAGCTCTCGAAGGGGACACCACCGCCGGGCCACGCGTCGGGGTAGCGGGGTGGTATGTACATCTTGTTGAGGAGCGCCACGCACTCCCAGAGGCCGGAGAGGCCGGGGCACAGCCGGGAGGCCCCCCTCCACAGGCTCGGGAGGTCGTGGCCGAACGACTCGGCCCCAGCGCCGCGGAGCACGGCCTTCAGGGCGTACTCGGCGGCCTGGTGGGCCTTGAAGCAGGCCCACGCGTAGAAGCCGCCCTCAATGTCGACCCGTATGGAGTCCAGCGTGTAGAGCGCCTGCGCGATCCACCTCCTAGCCTCGCCGCAGTCGAGCAACCCGCCGCCCCCAGCCTCGGGGGTGGCGCCGGGGGTGGGATTCGAACCCACGCGCCCCGGTGGGGCAACGGGTCTCAAGCCCGCCCCCTTGGGCCGCTCGGGCACCCCGGCGCCTCTCGTGTAGGCCGTGGGGGCCGGCCCTTATTAGGCCCGCACCCCCCGGGGCTGGGGGGTGGCTGTGGTGGAGGGTGTCAGGGAGAAGCTCCTGGACTACGAGTACCTCCTGAGCAGGCTCTACGAGAGGGTGCCCCCGGCCAGCGGCTCCGGGGAGTTCCAGCTGCCCGACCCGCAGGTGCTCCGCATAGGGAACCAGACCGTGATAAGGAACTTCAGGGAGATAGCGGAGAGGCTCAACAGGGACCCCCAGCTCGTGGCGAGGTACCTCCAGAGGGAGCTGGCCACCGGCGGGAGCTACGACCCCGGCAGCGGCCAGCTAGTGTTGAACATAAAGGTCTCCAGGAGGGTGCTCCGCCAGTTCCTCCAGCTCTTCGTCAAGACCTACGTGAGGTGCCCCACCTGCGGCAGCACCCACACACGCCTCGAGAGGAGGGGGCGCACCTGGGTGCTCGTATGCCTCGCCTGCGGCGCGGAGCAGCCTGTGCCCCCGCTCTAGGGGGCGTACACCAGGGGCGCGCAGCGCCCCCAGCCGAGCCTCGAGAGGGCCTCCTCGAACAGCCTCAGGGCCTCGGCGAGCCTGCCCCGGGGCACGCCCGGGGCGCCAGCGGCCACGGCCAGGGCGGCCCGTGTGGGGCCCGTTATCGAGGTGTGCACGCTGTCCCTGTGGGGGTAGAGGTGCATCACCAGCCCCCGGGAGTCGACGAGAACCGGGAGCCCGGGCCTCAGGCGCTCGGGCCTGCCGCCTATCGGGTGGAACTCCTCGCCGCCCCGGGTGGTGGTGAGCCTCAGGGGTGGGGCCGCCCTGTCGAGGTCGTAGAGGCCTATGGGCACCAGGGTTAGGAGGCTCGCGACGTTGCCAGCGTCCACGAGGGGGTTTATCCTGGGGAACCTCCCCCGGAGCGCCCTCCTCGCTAGGGCCTCGCCGCTGGGCCTAGTCTTGGTCGGGTCCACGCCTATCCTCCAGTAGAAGCTCCTATACGCCCTGGCGACCGGGTCCCCCCGGAGGGTCTCCAGGGTGTACCTGCGCCGCGCCTCCTCGAGCGCCTCCTCGACGAGGCCGTCTAGCGCCCGCGGGTCCAGAGCCCCGACAGGCGGCCCAGCGTACGTCGAGTAGGCGACGAAGACCCCCAGGGAGGCGGCGCCGGGCTCGACCTCGAGCAGCCCCTCCACGGCGGCGCCGCAGCCCGCCTCAGCGGCCAACGCCAGCCCCTCCGGGCCGGTAAGTGCCTGCGGATTAAACTGCGCCACCACGGGGGCGCTGGGAGGGGTGCAGGCCTTGGGCGGGGGGCCCTGCGTTGCCGTGGCCACAGACGACGGGCTCGAGGTCAAGCTGGGCCACTTCGGCGACGCTAGGTACTACTTCCACTACAAGCCCGGCCCGAGGGGCTGGGAGCTGGTTCGTGTGGTCGAGAACCCGTGGAGGGGCGGCCACCACGGGGGCGGTGAGGAGGGGAAGAGGGGGAGGATATACGAGGCCAACAGCGAGTGTAGCGTGATAGTGGCGACAGCCCTGGGCCCGGGCGGTAGGGAGTACATGGAGTCGCGGGGCCTCCGCGTCGTGATCGTGAAGCCCCGCACGAGCGTCAGGGAGGCGCTGGAGGCGGCGGCGAGGGCCCTAGCCGCCAGGGCGTAGGGCCGCGTTTCGCCTATGTCGAAGGGTTCACACACATATGTATTCATCGAAATACGTACTCCTAAAACATCAATATGCGGCCGCTCCTGGCGGCGGGGGGGTGGAGGGTATGACTGTCGTGGGCGACATAATGTCGCCGGGAAGCGTCAGCCTGCCCCCTCGGCCACGGTCGAGGAGGCGGTGAAGCTGATGGCCGAGAACAACATAGGCTCAGTTCTAGTTGTCGAGGGCGGGAGGCTGGTAGGCATAATCACCGAGAGGGACGTCATAAGGCTCCTCGCGGCTGGCAGGCCCCTCACCGAGAAGCTGGGTGACGTGATGACCAGGGACCCGGTGACGGTCAAGCCTGATACGCCGCTGATAGTGGCGCTCGCCCGGATGGTGGAGTACAACATACGCCACCTCCCCGTGGTGGACGAGAAGGGCAGGCCCGTGGGCGTCCTCAGCGTGAGGGATGTGATACGCAACCTCTAGCCCCTACCCCCG
>JALSQL010000019.1 GCA_026985435.1 Acidilobaceae archaeon | reverse complement strand
CTTCCCGGCCCAACTACGACACGGAGTATGCCCGCTAGCCCGCTGGCGTAGTAGTCCACCCCCCGGTCGGGCCTATACTTGCATACCTCTAGCCCGTCTCCACTCACGCTACCACCCCTAGCCTGGCGCGGAGAGCTTCTACCCTGGAATAGAGGGTGGGGGAACCATACTGTAGGAGGAGGGGGGAGTACTCCGGGGGATAGTCGAGTATCTCCAAGAAGGCTGGTAGGTTCTCGCTGCTAGCCCGCAGGTTAAGCTCCGCCAGAGACATCATGGCCATTGCGGCGTAGGGCGTATAGTGGCCTACACGCCTATCCTTGGGCTGGTAGTCGTAGAGCGGCCTCCTCCCCTTATAGTAGGAGAGGAGAGTCTCGCTCGGAGCCGAGGGTACGGCCTCGGAGACGGTTAGCGGGTAGATGCCCCACGCCGCCAGAACCCCAGCCGTTACTATGTCCCTCAGCCACTCGTCCTGATGCCTCTGCATAAAGTTGCGGTATGGGACGACCACTGTAGAGGAGAAGGCGTCATAGTAGAAGTTGGGGGTAGAGGCTCCAGAGGCTATCTCACTAATCCTTCTAAGCGTAGAGTAGAACTCGTCGTGGCCGTAAGCCAGTCCAGCCACGATGGAGCTTCTCGGCATGCCGTTGCCGAGCACATAGAGCAGGCTGTACGCCAGCTTCCCAGCGTCCTCCAGCACGGTCAAAGGCGCGAGCGCCCTGAGCGTCAGCGATACAAGCACCGGGTACGCGGCATCGCCTCGCAGAATGGCTTCTCCCAGGCAGAGCGGGTCGATCGCGTAGTCCTTAACCTCCTGCATTATCCTGTTAACGCTGGCCGGGTATAGGCTCCTAGCCCACTGCTCGATCGTTATTCTCTTGATGAAGAACTTGAGGAAGTCTCCTACAACTCCAACAGGCGTCGCTACGCCGCATATAGGGCATCTACGCGTGCCATCCCTAAACTCGGCGCCCCTAATACGGATGCCTTGAAGCATCCCCTCAACGTCCTTGGGTAGGATGATCTTGCCCTCAGCCCTCCTCCTAAACCCATAGTAGATAAGGGCTATCCTATAGGAGTTCCCCCTCCTACCCGGGTAGAGGCCCTTCTCGCAGTCCCTTTTTTTGAAGCGGTGGTCCTTACACTCCTGGGGTTTGGGTTTACCTCTCCTGCTACACCTAGCCTTGCAGGATGAGTCCTCACAGCAGTTCATGTTCCACTCCAGGTCTTCCTCGAGCTTCTCTGGTAGTATTCCAGCGCCTTTGAAGCCCCCTCTTATCTCCTCCCAGCCAATCTCTATAGTCCTCATAGCGTTAGGGTTGTCAGTTATCACCGCCAGCCCGTAAGGTGTCGTTACAGGTACCGCGAGTACCCCGCGCTCTTCGGCGATCTCCTCCACCTTCTCGCTGACAATCTTGCTTATTAGGGTCCTCATGAAGGGTTGTGGTAGCATGGCGTTCAGGAGAACTATGTCGAGCTCCTCGCCAAGATCCTCCCTGGCCTCGGTGAGAAGCTGCACAATGGCTAGAGGGTTGTCTATCCCCTGGAGCCTATCGGCCAGCCAGAGCAGGCGCCAGACGCTCCTATCGTAGAGTGGGTCTGAGAGTGATTCGGCCGGGTTTGTGTACAGGTAGCGTGAGAGCTCCTCAGCCTCCCCCCTCGTGAGGCCAAGCGACTCTAGCCCGCTCCTAGCCCACTCGAGGAGACTCTCCTCGGAGGGCCTTCCGCGGAGCCGGAGCTTCTGGCCCAGGTCGTGGAGGAAGCCTATCAGGAAAGCCTCGTCATCCAGGGGAGCCTCAACATCCCTAGACTCAGCGTACGTCCTCACGAATCCCTGGAATGTTCTTGCTACCGTGTAGCTGTGTAGCCATAGGCTTATGCTTGTCCAGTACTTTGCTGGTAGTGATGAGAGGGGCGGTGGCAGCAGCGTGTATGCGGCCTCCAGCGTGTTCACTCCTGGGCCCCCATACATGTTTCCCTGCATAATACCTTATATGCTTTACTAGCGGCTAGTGCAATGTTTTTATGGTACTAGCGGTCTGGTTCCCGGGGGCGGCCCTGTTGGCTGCTGTCGTGGTGCCTGTGGGTGTGACGGGGGAGACTGTGGAGAGCGTGCTGAGGGGGCTCCCCACCCCTGACTCCATCTTCGTGGTGACCGTTCCCGGGTTTGAGGATGTGAAGAGGCGCATAATCGGGGTGCTCCGCAGCGCCGCGGAGGCTCTGGGCTCCCGGTTCTACGAGTTCACGGTAGAGCCCGGCGGGGTGGATGGGCTCGTCTCCCTCTACAGGGCCCTCCTGAGGGAGAGGCCGGGCGTCGTCTACCTGGTAGGCTTGACGGGCTCGAGGTACCTATTCCCGCTGCTCGCGGCGGTTCTGCTGCAGTATTGGCGCGTCAGCGGGGCTAGGGTGCTCCTGGTGCACGGCGTCGAGGGTGGAGGCCGGTCCCTGGAGCCCCTCCCAGGCTTCTTCGCCCCCGCGATGAGGCTCAGCGCAGTCCAGAGGAGGCTGCTCGCCATAGTCTACGGCTCGGCTGGCAGGGTGTCCGGTAAGGACCTCATAGAGAGGTACGGGTTCACGAGGAGCGTCTACTACGTGCTGGCCGACCTGGAGAGGAAGGGGCTGCTCGTGGTTAGGAGGAACCGCATAGAGAAGACCCTGCCCGGCATGCTGGTGTACAGGCTACTCGAGGCCTCGGGGGAGGCTGGGGATGGCTGGCGTGAGGGCGGTGAGGGCCTACCTGAGGGTTGAGAGCGACGGGCCCGTGGCTTTCCACACCGCCAAGATAGTGAAGACCCTACTCTACACCCTCTTCAGGGAGGCGAGGCTATACCGCGGCCTCCGCGGCGTGGTGAGCCCCATACACGTCAGCCCCCTCTTCAGGCCGGGGAGGAGGGAGTGGGAGCTGGGGGAGCTGGTCACGGCGAGGTACACGCGGGGCGAGGACGGCTACAAGCTCGAGCCAGCCGCGCTCGGCGGGGTGTACCTCGCGCACATAGGCGGGGCCGCAGAGCTTGTGGAGGGGGCCATGCGGGCCCTCGAGAGGCTGAGGACCCCCCTGCAGGTGAAGATCGGGGACGCACTGGTAGTCGCGGCCCTGGAGGGGGCCAGGGACGTCACACCGGACATAATGGGGAAGGAGCTCTCGGGGGACAGGGTCACGGTATACCTCAAAGCCCCCGTGAAGCTCTTCAACGTCTTCACCCCCACCAGGCTGCCAAAGTACAGCATATCCGCCGTCGAGCTCCTGATGACGCCCTACATGTTCCACACCGGCCGCTTCACCATGACCGAGGCGGTGCTGCTCGAGGCGTCCAGGCTGCTGGGCCTAATGGTGGAGACGTACTACTCGATATCCACGGTGAGGTACATGCAGGTGCCGCTAGGCGGGGGGAGGGACCCCGGCATGGTGGGGAAGATCACCTACATAATCGACACGAGCAACCCCAACGCGAGAAGCGCCATCGCAGACATCCTAAGGACCGCCGAGGCCGTGGGCGTGGGGGAGTCCCGCGCCAACGGCTTCGGAACCGTGGCATGGACCCCCAAGTAGGCGTGGCCCCCCGAGGGGCTAAGGGGCGCCAGGGCTACGAGCCGGGCTCGCCCCCGTCAGCCAGACTATAGGCCGGCCCCACGCTGCGGCAGCGCCCTCAGGCTCAAGCGCCGCCATCCACCAACCCTAGGCGCCCAGAGGCCGAGAAGAACCAGGGAGCGGGAAGAAATATGATCTGCCCAGAAGAAGAACTGTATAGTATATTCTTCTTGGTGTTTTGAATTTCTAGCCGCCGTTCTTCTCCCCCTGCGCTGGCTGGCCGCGCCTGAGCCCGAGAAGGCCTGGGCTGGCCGCCTGGGGCAGGCCCCCGCCTGAGCCTGGAAGGGGGGCTAGCCGCCAGCTTTAGGCCCACCGTTACAGGTAGCTGAGCACACTACTCCTGGGCTAGGAGAGAGGCCAGGCTGGGGTAAGGCTAGCCCCACCGTGTGCTCCAAGTTGATGCTTCAAACAGGACTTGATGAGTACTAGTTTTTGGTGGCTAGCTCTTCTAGCTTGGCTAGGAGCTCCTCGTAGCTTAGCTCGTCGTTGAACCATGTCTCTATGAGCTTGCGAGCCTCGGCCTTACGCTCCTCGGGGACTCTATCGTATCTCCGCCATACCTCTGCCATGATGCGGCGTATCTCCCTCTTATGTTCTGCCGCAATCTCAGCCCAGCTACTGCCCACGACTCCCCGCCTCTGCTAGTCCATGTCGGGGTGGACGAATATTGTTTTAGCCCCCATTGCCAGGCGGAACAGGGCTTGCCATGAGTCCAACGTTAGGAGCGGGTATTGTCCTGCAGCCAGCGCTATGGCTGCGTCATGGCGGTACGCCTCTGGCACGAAGGATAGCATGTCTAAGAGGCTCAGGTAGCCTGGCCCAACCTGGACTCCCCGGGATCGCAGGTATGCGAGGATCTCTCGGCGCCGCCGTCTCACCTCGGGCCTCGGGCTTAGGCGTATCTCGTAGAGTGTGGGACTAGTGTAAGCAAGCTGGTACCCGGCGCTCTCCAACTGGCGTACAACGGCAAGAACCGCCTGCTCTGAGGTCGACAGCGTGGGGGAGTGTTCGCTGCCGAACAGTACTATCCAACCACTAGTATCCAGCACTAGCATTTTACTATCAAGCCCCACTTTGGTCGCCCTCGGCGGCCTCGCGTTCTAGGCACTCGAGTCCCCGGCGTATGACTTCGGTCCAGGAGAGGCCTAGCCTGTCCTTCCGCCTCTTCAACTCCTCAAACTCATCATTATCGAAAATGACATGCACGCGTTTGACCATACGGTCTCACCCTGCCGAGC
>JALSQL010000018.1 GCA_026985435.1 Acidilobaceae archaeon | reverse complement strand
GGGATCCCCTGGGCCTATACTCGGAGTCCAGGAGGGTCCGCGTGGTCACCACGCTCCAGTCGTACCCGAGGCCGTACCCTCCGGCGGTTGAGCGGGCTGGGGCGGGCCTCGGGCTGGCCGAGGCGCTGGCGTCGAGGAGGGCTGGGGCTGGCACCGAGTTCTACTCCCTTAGGGACTACGTTCCGGGCGATGACGTTAGGCTTGTGGCGTGGCTAGCGAGCGCCCGCGCTGGCAGGCCCGTGGTCAGGGAGAACGTTGAGGAGAGAAGGCTCGACCTCTGCATAATAGCCGACCTCTCCCTGGAGGCCTGGGCCGGGAGCCCCGGCGAGAGCGCCGCCGACTGGGCCATGAGGGCCTCGCTGGCACTAGTCGAGGCGTCCGCCCGCACCGCCGGGAGGGTCTCATATTCCATACTACTGGGGGAGACCGCCCTCTGGCTTGAGCCGCGCAGGGCCCCGGAGGCCGGCGAGTCGATGGCCGAGGCGTTCGCCTCCACGTCCCCCAGCCACGCCTCACCCAGGAGCGGCCTTGGGAGGGTACTCCGCGCGGCCTCGGAGGAGTGGCCGAGCGGGTGCGTTCTCGTAGCGCTCCTGGGGCCCGGCGGCCTCGGCGATGCCGTGACGGGCAGCCCGGACACCTGGGAGGCCATCTCCCGCGTGGCTTGGAGGATGGTCGCGGTGGAGCTACTACCCACGGGGGCTACAGTGCTGGAGGAGTGGCTGCGCCGCTCCTATACCCGGCTGGAGGAGCCCTACCTGGAGCGCCTGCGGCGCGCGGGGGCGGCGGCATTTATCGCCCCCACGCCACGGCACCTCGCAGCCGCCCTGACGGTGGGGGTGTCGAGTGCTGCATCGAGGCTCCACGGCCCGCTCGCCCGGTAGCTGGTTGGCCGCGGCGTCGGTGCTCCTCGTCTCGTACTCCTGCTGGGGCGGCTCCCCCACCTGCTCCCTGGCCGCGGCCGCCGCGGGGCTCGCCCCCATAGTGGCGGGAAGGCGGTGGGCCTCGGGGCCCCTGGCGCTCCTGGCCCTAATGGCTGGCACGCTCTGGAGCCACGCCAGCGTAGCCCCCGCCCCAGCCGCCGTGGGGGCCGTTGCCTACACCCTCTCGCTGCTGGAGGAGTGGAGCGCCCCAGTGCTACGGGAGCTGGCCCTGCCAGCGGCCGCCGCGGTGTATGCTGGCGCTTACTCTTGGATACTGTACGAGAGGCTCCCAGGGGCGGTCGACCTGCCAGCCACCACTAGGGCCGCGTTCGGGGAGCCCTCCTCTAGGGTTCTAGCCGCGCTGCTGGCTGGCGCATACCTCGCGGTGGTCTCCTACTACCTCTTCTCCCCCCAGCGGAGGACCCCCCGCCTGCTGGGGGCCGGGGGCCTCATGGGGAGGCTGAGGACCCACAAGCTGGCGCCCCTCTGGTTACCCCTAGCCTATGTCATCAGCCAGGCGTCGGCTGCCGCCTCCGCCTTCTCTATCCTGGCCGCCCTGATCGCGGCGGTGACCGTGTACGAGAGGTCGGAGAACCTGGACGCGGCCTTCCTGGCGGCGGCCATCGCCTCGCTCGCAACACTGAAGCTGGTGGGCCCCTAGCTTGGCTCCTGCAGCATGTCTGCGCCCACAAGCAGGGCTGTGGCCCCCGACGCTACTGAGAGCAGGCTCGCGTAGACCCTCCCCTGGAGGGCCAGCAGGACCCCGGCCGCCATGAACCCTATGCCCACGGCCACTACTGAGGCCCCGAGCGCCTGTGCTAGCTTTGCCCCGGCCAAGCCCCCGCACCCCCGCGGGGCTGGCTGGTGTCCACTATAAAACCCCGTGTTACACATGTCTCAGGCGGGCGTGCCACGGGTTGGAGGGGGTTACAGACAGCGTCGCCTCCCTGGTGAGGCGCATAGTCGAGAGGGACCCGTGCGCCTGGTACTGCCTAGGGGAGGGTATAGCTAACCTTAGCGCCATGGCCCGCGTGATAGCGGCCCGTATAAGGGACGAGACCGGCGTCGAGCCCAGCATCGCTGCTGTGAAGATGGCCCTCTCGAGGCTGTCGAGGGCCAGGTCTAAGGGCCGGATGCTCGAGGACATAGCGAGGGTTATCGGCGGCTCCACGATAGTTATACAGGATAGGGTGGCGGTTGCAACCATACCCAGGGAGGAGCTGCCCCGCCTCCTGGAGGAGGCGGGGGACCTGCTCCGGGCTAGGTTCTTCCAGGTGACCCAGAGCCTCAGGGTTGCCACGATAGTACTCTCCGAGGAGGACCTGCCCAGGCTCCGCTCCGTGTACCCGGATGCCGATGTTATCGAGGGCCAGGCAGCGATAGTCCTGATAAGCCCGGAGGAGATCGTGGAGACGCCCGGTGTCGTGGCGCTTATAACGAACTACCTGGCATACCATGGCATCAACATTACCCAGATAATATCCTGCTCCCTCGACACCATAATCGTCCTCGACTCGCGGGACGTCTCCAGGGCTTTCACAGCGCTCCACCAGCTGATATCCTCCATGGCCGGGCTGGCCGGGGTCGCGGGTCGTGAAGGGCAGAAGAGCCAGGAGGGCGAGTGAGGCCCTCGCAGCCCACCTGCTCGAGGAGCTCGGATTCAGGGTGGTCAGGCTCCACGAGCCCGTGGTCGTCGGCGGCTTCGAGGTCTCCGACATCGACATCGTGGCCGAGCGGGGCGGAGAGCTGTACGCGGTCGAGGTCAAGGCGGGCGCCGTGGACGTCTCGGGCCTGCGGCAAGCCTACGTGAACTCCATCCTGACCGGTATGAGGCCCCTAGTCGTGGCCAGGGGCTTCGCCGGCGAGGAGGCCAGAGCGCTCGCGGAGAGGCTCGGAGTCGAGGTCATAACCCTACCCGACCTCGTCGCGGCCGGTGCCGACGAGGTTAGGGAGATAGTTAGGGAGGCTGTGCTGGACGCTCTCGTGGAGGCACTGGGAAGGCTCCTAAGCTGCCCCCAGCTGAGCGAGGACGAGTGGAGGCTCGTGGAGGCTATAGCGGCCGAGGGCGGGCTCCCCCAGGCGGCCCGGCGCCTCGGCCTGAGCGTCGAGGAGGCGGCTAGGGCACTCGCCTCCATGCGGTCTAGGGCCGGCCTGACGGGCGGTAGGCGCCTCGTGCTCGAGGCGCGCCTCCTCGCGTTGTGCAGGCTGCTCGGGGAGGGACGCTAGCCACCCGGGTTTGGCGCTCCACTTTAAAATCCCGGTGGCACCCTCTGGTGGGGGGTTGCGTGGTGAAGGCATTCATTTCCGTCGACGCAGAGGGTCTGCCGTACATTGTGGGTAGAACCCACCTTAGCCCGGGGGATCCCCTCTTCGGCGAGCTACGCGAGGTGTCCACAAGGCTCGCCAGGCTCGTCGCGGGGAAGCTGCTAGAGAAGGGGTACACGGAGGTCATCGTCGCCGACAGCCACGGCAGCATGGTTAACATAGACCCGCTCCGGATGCCCCGGGGGGTCCGGCTGGTGCGCGGGTTCCCCCGGCCAACCTCCATGATATGGGGCGCCAGGGGCGCCAGGGCCGCGTTCCTCCTGGGCTACCACACATCGCCAGCCACTGGCGGGGTTCTCTCGCACACCTACGCTGGCAGGATAGTCCAGAGGGTAAACCTGGCCGGCGCCAGGGATGCCAGCGAGTATCTCCTCAACACGTACGCTCTCGGGGAGCTCGGGGTTCCCGTCGCCCTGGTGGCTGGGGACGCCCTCCTCGAGCAGGAGGTGCAGAGGCACACCCCCTCAACGGTCTTCCTGGCCCTCCAGGAGCCCGCGAGCTCCATGGCGGGGCTCGCGAAGAGCATAGAGGAGGTCGAGGAGGATCTGTCGAACGCCGTCGAGGACGCCCTCGCCAGGCTCGAGAGCGGCGACCTATCCGCTGCTAGGCCTCCAGAGCCTTGGATCGAGGTAGAGTTCAAGAGGCCCTGGCACGCGGACATAGCCTCGCTCTTCCCGTGCGTCGAGAGGCTGGACGGGCTTAGGGTCAGGCTTACCTGCGAGAGGTACCTGGACAACTACAAGCTCTTCGAGGGCCTAGTCATAGCCGCCTACTCGCTCGAGCGCTAGCTAGCAACGCCCGCGGCTATGGCTGGCGTTACGTACGTCTCTATAGCAGCCGCCACGGCCAGTAGCACCACTACCACCCAGAGCCTCCTAGCGGTCTCAGCTATTAGCCCTGGCTTCCCGCGCAGCGCCCCATGAGCCTGGAGGCCGAGGGCGGAGGCGAGTAGGACGGCCGGGAGCTCGACCACACCATGGGGGATCAGCGCCGCGGCGACCTGGGAGAGGCTCAGGCCCCTATGGAGGGCTGCGACTACTACGGTGCCCACGATATAGCCGTTGAACGCGACGAGCGCTAGGCCCACTATAATTATCGAGAGCGCGTAGACTAGGAGCGCCACAGACAAGTTGTGAAGGAAGATGCTGACCATCGTCTTGACCGTGAACCATCGAGGCCCCTCCGAGCCCAGTATACGGCGGAGAGCCTCTAGGTACCCCTCAGCCGGGGCTGCAAGCCCGGCCGCGAGGCCGGCCACGAAGGAGGCCGTCGCTGCAGAGAATGCTATCAGGAGCCTCATGGGGCTAGGGCACCTCTCCTCCAGCCCAGGTAGCGCGACGTGACCGCTGGCACCTTTAACCCTACGCACCGCGCCAGCGGTACTAATCGAGGGTTCGCGGGGAGAGCCACTCTCTGCAATATAGTATTTCTTTATATGCCTTGCAAAGCTTTTTCAGAGTCTAGGGGCGTTTGAAAAATGCCTCCAAGCCCGGGGGGTCGGGCGGCGTGCCTTAGACGGGATGGCTGTGCCGCTGTCCTCGGCAGCCGCCTATGACCCCACACGGGTTTGAGTGTCCGTGTGAGCGA
>JALSQL010000017.1 GCA_026985435.1 Acidilobaceae archaeon | reverse complement strand
CCCTGGCTTGAGACCGCCTGGAGGCTAGCGCCCAGCCTGTAGAAGGCTACGGTCACGAATAGGAAGAGTATGATCGCGGCGAGCTCGCCGTGGAGCTCGAAATAGCCCCTCACCAGGGAGTAGAGCATACGCCCCACTATTATGTACCCTATCGCGCCCACCGAGAAGAGTAGCACGGAGTACCTCATAACCCCCGCCATGCCCTCTATTAGGTTCTGGGACTGGGAGAAGCTGTAGTACGCCGCCGCGGCGCTCGCGGAGGCGAATATGGCCATGATGACGTAGCCCGCTAGCACCAGACCGGGCCTGGAGGCTATCCACGACAGCTCCCTCCTAAGGGTGGGCTCCAGGTTGAAGCCGTAGAAGACCATGGCGAGGCCGGCCAGGAACGCGGCGGCCTTCAGGACTAGGCCGCCCAGCCCGAAGAGGCTCAGCAGCCCCGCGGTGGCCAGCAGCCCGCCTGGGATGCCTATCGTGTACTTCGAGAACCTGGGGTCTGTAACGGCCTTCCTTATGTACCTGGCTATAAGCATGTAGCTACCCTCAATGCCCAGGTGCTGCTCCACCACGACACGCTTAATGCCGACGATCGGCGCGTAGCTCCTCAGCACCTCCGCGATCAGCATGTCGTAGTCGCTATCCGAGACCAGGAGAATGGCCACCCTACCAGCAAGCTCCTCCACAGCCTCCTCGACCTGGCTGGCCACCCTCCTCTGGCCCTCCAGAAGGTCCGTGGGGTGGCCAGAGACCACTAGCACCTCGGCGCTGTAGCCCTCCTCGACTAGCCTACGGTACACGCTAAGCCCCGCGAAGAGCGTGTTAACATCAGAGTCCTCGGGGCGGCTGAGGGCGAACTGCACGGCGGCGTCGAGCGCGCTCTCATAGCCCCTGATCGGCGTCTCGATCCCCGCCTTAGATAGGTCGTCGTCCAGGTCGACTATCACGACTAGGATTACCCTGTCCTTGGCCCTCTCAAGTTCTAGCTCGCCCGAGACGCCGAGGTCGAGGCTGGCTGGTGGCATAAGGCTGCCGCCTCTACCCCGTGCATAGAAGGGGGGCTGGAACCCTAAAACCCTTAGGGGGAGGCCGAGGTCCTACCGCTCCGCCCCCGCTGCTTGCTTCCCATGAGCTCGTCGAACTCGCCGTAGAGCAGCTTCAGCTCCTGGAGGCTCAGGGGCTCGCCCCTCTGGTACTTCTCGAGGACCTCCTGCCTCTTCTTCTCGAGCTCCTGTAGCGTTATCTTGTACTGGCGGGCTAGCTTCAGCTCCTTCACCCGCACCATTATCTCCTTGTACACGGCGTAGAGCAGGTCCAGCTGCTTAGACAGGTCGTCGAGTATGGCGCTCCTCTCGTTTATCTCCTCGCTGAGAGCGTCTATCTTCTTGTTATACTCCTCTATACGCTCGACGAGGCTCTGGATCTCCCTCTTGACCTCGCCTATCTGCTCTCGGATCTCGTTGATGCGCTGGGTTAGATCCCTGTTCCTGAGGCGGAGGGCCTTCACCTCAGCCTCCAGCTCCATTATCGAGAGAACCTGCTGCTTGGCCTTCCTGACCCGGTCGATCAGCTCCTCTAGCCTCTCAATCTCCTGTATGAGCCTCTTCTCGGCCTCGGGCGGGAGGACGCTGGTCATCTGCCTCCACTCCAGCTCCTCTAGCCTCCTCTGCAGCCTCTTGAGGGAGAGCTTCGCTAGATCCCCCTCCTTCTCGGCGAGCTTCCGGGCGAGCTGGAGCTGCTCCCTCTTCTTCTCCAGCTCCTCCCTGACCTTATCGCGCTCCTCCTTGAGCTTCTTAAGCTCCTCCATGAGCTCGTTCCTCTTCCGGCGCACCTCCTGCAGCCTGGCTGTCAGCTGGCGCTTCTCGTCTATCAGCTGGCGCCGCTGGGCCCGCAGCTTCTTGTTCTCATCGGCCAGCTGGCGCCGCTGGGTCTTAGTCTGGACTATCTTCTCGCGGTATTCGTCGGCCAGGCGTAGCAGGTCGTCCTCGCTGAGCTCCCCGAGCTTCTCAATAACTTTACGGGCCTCCTCGGGCAGGGCCACCTGCTCCCCGGAACTCTGCTCCACTAGATCCTCACCCTCTGCTCACTATTATCCGGGCGTCCGCTATCGCGGCACCCCGCTCGTACGACATCACGGGGTTCAAGTCTAACTCTCGCACCTGGGGGAAGTCAAGCGCCAGCCGGGCTATTTTTAGCATTACGCCCGCCAGCGCCGCCCGGTCCCGGGGCGGCGAGCCCCTATAGCCTTCGAGCAGCCTCGAACCCCTGATCTCCGAGAGCATCTGGAGGGCTTCGCACGCCGTTATCGGGGCGACCCTCAGGGAGACGTCCCGCATAACCTCGACAAGCACGCCGCCCAGCCCGAAGAGGACCACGGGCCCAAATGAGGGGTCGCGCTTCGCCCCCACTATAACCTCCAGGCCCTGCGGCAGGTACTCCTGGATGAGGACCCCCTCGACGCGGGCGCCCGGGGCCCTGGCGGAGACCCTGGATAGTATCTCGTCGTAGGCGCGCATGGCGTCCTCCGGCGAGTGGAGGCCCAGAACCACCCCTCCCACGTCGCTCTTGTGCATGATATCGGGGCTCACAACCTTGGCGACGGCCGGGCGGCCGAGCCTCCTCATGCACTCCCCCGCCTCGTCCCGCGTCTTGGCGAGGCAGTAGCGTGGCACCGGGAGCCCGTAGGCTTCGAGAAGCTGCAGTGCCTCGTGCTCCAGGAGCTTCCCCCCGCCCCTCGAGAGCGCGGCCTCTAGGATCCCGGCGGCGCGCTCGCGGGCGTCGCCCGGCACCTCCCCCTCCCTCTCAGCCCTCGAGACGAGGTCCACCGGGCAGGCCTGGGCAGCCCACTCGGGCCACCTGCAGGGGGTGCACCTGGATAGGGCGTAGAGGGCGTTCGCGGCCCGGTCGGGGAAGTCGTAGACCGGTATCCCCCTTCCCTCCAGGTAGTCCCTCATGGTCTTCGCGTACTCCGAGCCTATGGTGACGGCTACGATGGGCTTGTCCTTGTGGGACCAGGCGATGTCCGCTATGATGTCAGCCACTCTTATGTGCATGGTGGGCGGCTGCATCAGCGCTAGCACCATCACCATGTCGGCCTCGCCGCTCTCGACGACTATCTTAAGGGCCTTCTCGAAGTCCTCGGGGGTGGCGTCGCCAGTTAGGTCGACCGGGTTGCCGACGGCCACCCTGGGCTCCGGGAACGCCTCCCTAAGCCTGGCCTGCAGCTCGTCACTGAACCTGGGAACCTCCAGGCCGAGCTCGGCCAGCTTATCGGCCGCTATCACCCCGGGGCCGCCAGCGTTTGTGACTATCGCCACGCGCCTGCCGCGGGGCGGCGTTAGGCGGGCCAGAGCCTTGGCCATGTCGAACAGTTTTACCGGCTCGTCAACCTCGATTATGCCAGCCTGCCTGAAGGCAGCCCTATACACGGCGTAGTCGCCCGCGAGGGCGGCGGTGTGGCTCGCCGCCGCGGCGGCGCCGGCCTGGGTTTTACCAGCCTTGAGTAGGACTATGCTCTTCCCCTTAGCCGTCGCCCTCCTCGACGCCTCAATGAGGGCGCGCCCCCTGCCGGGCTTCACGCCCTCGAGGTAGACTATTATCGTCCGTATGTTGTCGTCGTCGGCGAAGTAGTCTATGAGGTCGACCTCGTCCACGTCGAGCTTATTCCCGAAGTTGACGGCCATGCTTATCCCTATACCCTCCTCGGCAGCCCAGTCCATGACGCTGGCCAGGAAGGCGCCGCTCTGGCTTATGATCGCGGTTGGGCCCTTGTGGGGCCTCTTCATCCTATCCCTGGGCAGGAAGAAGGTGTCGACCCCGGAGAGGGCGTTGTAGACCCCTATACAGTTCGGGCCTATGATCCTAACGCCGTACTGGTCCACCACCCTGCGCAGCATCTCCTGCAGCTGGCGACCCTCCTCGCCAGCCTCGGCGAAGCCCCCGCTGACAACTATGATGCCCTTCGTGCCCCTCCTCGCGGCCTCCTCGGCTATCGCCGGCGCCAGCCTGGCCCTCACGGCGATCACCGTGAGGTCCGGGGGCTCTGGCAGGCTGGAGACGCTCGGGTATGCCCGGAGGCCAAGGATCTCCTCGTACTTCGGGTTGACAGGGTAGACGGCGCCGGTGTAGGAGGCCAGCAGGTTCTCGAGGATAGCCCTCCCTATGCTACCCTCCCTGGGGCTGGCCCCCACGACCGCGACGCTTCTAGGGTAGAAGAACACGTCTATGTCGGCCTTGGGGTGCTTGGCCAGCCTCCTCTCCTCAAACACCAAGCGGCCACCCATAGGCGGGCGCGGCGCGGGGGAGGTTATAGAGTGGCGATGGGTGCTTGTAACAGTCTAAGTTCCACCTCCCGCGGGGGAGTAGTCGTAGAAGCGGTAGTCGTCGCCCGCCGCCAGTATCTGCTGCAGCTTCGCGTAGAGAAGCGCCAGGCTGTCGGGGTCGTGGATAGACACGGGTAGGACCTCGCCTATGAAGCCGCTCGAGTGGAGGGCGCCCGCGATGCTCCTGGCGAGCTCCCTGACGAACTCGTCGACGTGCCCCATCGAGTCGACCAGGCCCTCGAGGAACCCCTCCTCGCCCAGCCTGGGTATGACGTCCTCTAGAACCTCACCCCGCAGCAGGTCAGCCTTACTGACAATATTCACCTGAGGGAGCTGGAGGCGTATGGCGACGCTCGAAGCGAGGGTTAGCACCGACACCATACCCATGGGCTCCTCGAAGAAGACAGCGTCCATCAGGAACACCGTGGCCGCCGGGTCCTCGCCCACTATCGCCCTCACCACGACGGGGCCCCCCACCCTGTAGGCGAAGAGCTCCATCTGCCCCGGCGTATCCACTATGACGTAGTCTGGGTTTATGTCGTCGATGGCGTCCCTCAGGCGTGAGACGTAGCTGAATGACGAGTCCACGGCAGCTATCAGGGCCCCGTTCGGCCCCAGGCCCTTATCCATGAACTCCTCCACGGTCACATAGTCACGCACGTCAATATCGGGCGAGTAGGGCAGGCTCGATGCCGCCGGGTCGTAGTTTAGGGTGGCGACGCTGGCCCCGAAGCCCCTAATGTGGTCGGCCAGCTCCCCCGTCAGGGTGGACTTCCCACTCCCAGCGGGGCCCACGAGGACGATGAACCTTGTAACGCTAGAGCCAACCACGACCCACCAGCACCCCCAGAGGGGGCACCGTCGGGGGTTGATAAGAGGCCGGGAGTGACCCGCCCCGTGCACACCGGCCCCCGATCTGCGGGGCTTCTTCACACGGGCCCGGGGTCCTCCACACCCAGGCGTGCACACTCAGGAGTTTATAGGCTAGAGGGCCGGGGGCTCGCCCAGGGGCGGAAGTAGTCCTCACCGCCCCCCCGGGTAGGGCTCGGGGCTGGAACGCTCGGCCACACCCCCGGCCGGGGGCTATGATGGGTGTTGGGGCGGTTTTAGTAGCCCCAGGGGAGAAGCTAGCCCCGGAGCTCCTCGCGGGCAGTCTTCATGCCCTTCATCGTCTTCCACATAGTGGGCGGTATCCAGAGGATCCAGGCTGGGACCTTCCTGACGAACTCGTAGGCCTCCTCCCACCCCTCAAGGCCGAGCTCGGCGGCGAGCTGCTCCAGGGTCATCTCGACCTTCACATACCTCTGGAGCACGCCCAGCACCTGCTCGTCTATCACTATCTCCTTCTCGCCAACCCTCACCTTGTACACCTTCTCCTCGGACACTCCCTCGGCACCCCACTGGGGCCCCGGGCTGGCTGGGGGAGTTAAAGGGGTTGCGAGGAGGTGGTGGGGCCGCCGGGATTTGAACCCGGGACCACCAGCGCTCCGGGCGCCCCCTGGGGGCGTGGGGTTGCGCACCCCAGGCTGGCATCCTAGCCAGGCTAGACGACGGCCCCGCCGCTCCAGCCAGCCAGAGCCTGGCAGGGCAGGGTTATAATCCTTAAGGCCGCCCTGGGGCTGTGCAGGTGGGGTGCAAGCACTTTGAGTGCCGCGATGGGGCTCCCCCCGGAGGCTGTGGAGAAGGCCCGCGAGTTCTGCCGCGACGAGCGGTTCGACTCGGAGCTCTACAGGAGCCTCGCTCTGATGGAGCGCGACCCGGCTAGGAGGAGGATACTAGAGGAGCTCGCCAGGCAGGAGGAGGAGCACGCGAGGTTCTGGGAGAGGCTCGCCGGCGGCTGCGGCGATAGGGCTGGGGGCGCGAGGATAGCCCTGGCGAAGCTGGCGAGGAGGGTCTTCGGGCTAACCTTCACTGTGAAGCTCCTCGAGAGGGGCGAGGAGGAGACGATAAGGGCGTACAGGGACTACCTGAAGTACCTTGAGGGCGGCTTGAGGGACGAGCTGGAGAGGATAATAGCCGAGGAGGAGGAGCACGAGAGGAGGCTCATAGGGGAGATAGACGAGTCCATAATCAAGTATATGAGCTTCATAGTCCTAGGCCTCGCCGACGCCATAGTCGAGATAACCGGCGTCCACGCGGGCGCCCTGGGCAGCCTGGCCAACACGCTGGCAGCCGGGGTCACGGGGCTAATAGTGGGCTTCTCGGCCGCAATATCCATGGGCAGCGCCGCATACCTCCAGGCGAAGCAGGAGCTGAAGAGGGACCCCGTGAGGTCCGCCATAGTAACCGCCCTAGCCTACATACTAACCGTTGGCCTGCTCGCGCTCCCCTACTTCGTGACCCATAACATGATAGCAGCGTTCTCCTCCTCGGTCATCCTAGCCCTAGCCCTGGTCGCCGGCTTCACCTACTACAGCTCGGTAGTATTCGACAGGCCCTTCTGGAGGGAGGTCCTGGAGACCACGCTGCTCACACTAGGCACCGCCCTCGGGGCCTACCTCTTCGGGGACTTCCTCGGGAGAGTAACCGGCCTCCGGGGCGCCCTAAACCTGGCCTAGCAGCCTCCACCCAACCTTCCTTCCTTAAATTCAATCAACACGCCATCATGCTAGCTCGAGCGGCGGCGCGCCCGCCGCTTCTCATTTGAAGAGCGGAGTGGAACGCTAAGGACGGTATCCCGGCACAATGGCGAGCCAGACGTGGCCGGTTTAGAGATGCGTGCTAGAAACCGGGTTGTCAGCGTGGGGTTTGGGGGCGAGGGCTAGCCTACGAAGATTAGCAGTATGGCCACGAGCAGGCCGTAGATGGCGATTCCCTCGCCCATAGCTACTATCAGCAGGGCCATACCGCTGACCTCGCTCTTCTCAGCTATAGCGCTGATTCCAGCGGCGCCGGCGACGCCGACCGCGTAGCCGCCGCCTATACCGGCGAGGCCGACGGCGAGGCCCGCTGCCAGCAGCTTGAGGCCCGTAGCGCTGGCGCCGCCCGCCTGGTTGCCCTCCTGGGCGGCGGCTATCATGGGGGCCGAGAGTAGTGCCGCGAACACAGCTAGGCCAGCGACGGTTGCCAGCACGGTTAGGGCTAGCCTCCTAGTCAGCGCCATCCCAACCACCACAGAGCCGCCCCCGCCTGGCCGGTATTTAAACGTCTAGGAGCCGCCGCTCCGGAGGAGGCAGCCCGGTACTACCCGGGTTCAACCAGCCCACACACGCCACGAGGGGGGCCGCCACACCTCCCCGCGGGGTGGCTGGCGGTGCTCCTGAGTGACCGTGATATTCTGGCTTTGATCCGGCTGGGGGAGCTGGTTGTCGAGCCCCTCTTCGACGATACTGTCAGGGAGAACGGGCTGGACCTCCGCCTGGGGAGGGGGTACTGCCTGCTCCGCCCCCGCCGGGGGGTGGTGGACCCTGAGGAGCCGCCGGGGCCGCTGGAGCTGTACGACTGCCGGGAGGCGGGGGCTGGGGGTATAGTGGTGCCCCCGGGGAGGAGGGTGCTCCTCCACACCCTAGAGTACATCAGGCTGCCCCCCTACCTGGCGGGGCTGGTGAACCTAAGGAGCACCTGGGCCCGCCTGGGCATCTACATACCCGCCACCGTGGTGGACGCCGGCTTCGAGGGCCAGCTGACCATAGAGGTGGTGGGGAGCGAGTTCCCCGTACGCCTAAGGCCAGGCCAGCGCTTCCTCCACCTGGTACTAGCCCGCCTAGCCACCCCAGCCGCCAACCCCTACAGCGGCGCCTACAAGGGCCAGCGCGGCGTCAGGCTACCCAAAATCTTCGAAACCCACACCACCCGCTAGCCCGCCGCGGCCCCGGCGCCCCCACCCCTTGGTGCTCCCTCCAGCTCGGGGCGCCCCGCCAGAGAGCCCGGCGCCAGGGTGGCGCCAGCGTCTAGTATTATCACCTGGCCGTTGATGCCCGAGGCCTCCGGGGAGGCCAGGAAGGCCACCACGCTGGCCACCTCCTCCGTGGTGACTAGCCGGTGGGGCGGTATCGAGTTCAGGTAGGCCTTCAGGGGGTCGGGTATCCCGAAGGTCTGCTGGAGCCACCTGAAGTAGCTGAGGCCCAGCCTGGTCTCGACGAACCCGGGGGCGACGGCGTTGACCGTCACGCCGCTGCCAGCTATCTCGGCCGCTAGCGACCTGGTGAAGCCAATCAGCCCCGCCTTGGCGGCGCTGTAACCGGCCAGGTAGGGGGCCCCGTGCGTCGCGGCTATGCTTGAGACGTTGATTATCCTCCCCCAGCCGCGCTCTATCATGCCTGGGAGGAGGGCCCTGGTGAGGAGTATGGGGCCCAGGAGGTCCGCGTGAATCTCCCTTACCACCAGGTCGACGCGGGCCTTGTGGAAAACCTGGGCGTAGCCCGTGCCCGCGTTGTTCACCAGTATGTCAACGCGGCCCATGCTCTCGAGCGCCTGGCGGGCGAGCCTCTCCACCTGCTCCAGGTCGGCCATGTCGGCCTGTATAACCGCGGCCTCGACGCCAGCCTCGCGGGCGAGCCTCGCGGTCTCCAGGGCCTCATCCCGGCGGCGCCTGTAGGTGACGACGACGCTCGCGCCCATGCCAGCTAGGCGGAGGGCGACAGCCCTCCCGATGCCCCTGCTAGACCCGGTTACGAGGGCCACGCGACCCCTCAGGAGTGCTGAGCCCGAGGCCAAGCCTATGCAGCCCCAGGCACCGGCTCCATGGCGGCAAGCTAAGTCCCGGGGATGTTTATGGAGTCTATACTGGGCAGGGCCAGATTAAGACCCCCGGAGCACCCCCGGGCCCGGGCTGGCCCGTGGTGGGGGTATTGTGGTGGGGAGGGACAGGCTTAGGGAGCTCCGGTTCAGGATGCTGGTGGTCGAAGCCCTGAGGGCCGTGAAGGCCGAGGGCTACAGCTACAGGGCGCTGGCCCGCGCGCTGGGTGTGAACCACACGCTGCTGGCGAGGTACGTGGCTGGCTCCCTCCTGCCGAGCCTGGAGCAGGCCAGGAAGATCTGGGCGGGCATAAGGGGTGTTGTGGACCTTGAGGGGAGGATCCGGGGGCTCCTGGAGAGGGACGGCGTTGTGGACCTCGGGGAGGCCCTCTCGAGCCCCCTGAACCTCCGCCTCGCCTCCCTCGAGTTCCTCGAGAGGTTCGAGGGCGCCAGCGTGGCTAAGATACTCGTCCCCGAGACGAGCGGTATAAGCCTCGCGACAGCCCTCGCCCTGGCCTTCGACGCCGAGCTGGTGGTCGCGAGGAGGAGGAAGACCGTCCCGGGGAGGAGGTACGTGGAGGCAAGCGTTACGATGGCCCCGAACATAATAAGGATATTCTACATACCCGAGGGGGCCCTCGCTGAGAGGGAGCCCGTGCTGGTGGTGGACGACCTAATACAGTCGGGGCTCACGCTTGAGGCGATGAGGAGACTCGTGGAGGCCAGCGGCGCCCGGCTGGCCGGCGTCGCTGCCGTGGTCGTCTACGGTGGGAGGTGGAGGGAGAGGGCCCGCCTGCCCCCCGACGTGAGGGTTGAAGCCATAGTGGAGGTGGGCCACGCCCAGGGCTAGGGGCCCGGCGGTTACCCCCCGTAGGCCTCGGGGAGTGTTCTGGCCAGCCTCTCGGCCTCCTCTAGGGCTCTCCTGTAGAGGCTGCGCGTCAGGAGCCCGTCGCTCCAGGCCCTGTCGAGTTCGTCGGCGTCTATTATCTCGGCCTCGCCTCCGGGCTTGTAGACCACGTCAACGTAGAGGTCGAGGTAGCGGATCCCCCTGCTGGAGAGCTCGGGCGGGGTGTTAACGTTGGCGTAGACCCCGAGGAGGCGCCCGTCGGGGGTCTGGTACTCGTGGACCAGGCTCCAGGAGGCGGTGTCGACCCTCGTGACCGCCCGGTCGCCGGGCCTCTTCTCGACGCCGAGCCCGTCGAGGACGCCGGGGCTCCTGAAGACCCTCTCCAGCCTAAGCGCCACGCCGCCCCGGGAGGGCGCCGCCGACACGACCGTGAAGGGGCCCAGCCTCACCCTCGCGCCGTCGGGCCTCCTGTGGTCGGCGTGGATGCGCCTGCCCTCCAGGCTCTTGGCTAGGTATAACTCCGCGTCTAGGCCAGCCTCCCGAGTGCAGTGGCCCCTCCTCATGCACTCCTCCGCAAAGTCCACCAGGCTGCTCTCCACGCGGCCCCCAGCCTTGAGCGTGTGGTGTAGCTCGACAGTGGGCTGGGCCTCGCCCCGGAGTGCGTCGAGCCTCCCCTTGGCGGGCCTGGGCAGGTAGACTATGCTCAGGTACTCGCCCCTAACCACCACCGCTGGCTTCCCCGAGGGGGGCTCGCCTGCGAGCCTGGAGGCCTCCGCGGCCAGCCTCTGGACTTCAGCCCTCAGGGCCTCCAGGGGCGCGCTCCTAGAGGCGCTCCTGAAGTGGACGTGGACGCTCTTAACGTCAACCCCCGCGGTCGCCGCTACGAGGTCCACACGCCTCTCGGGGCGTATGTGCTCGCTGAAGCTGAACCCCTCCCCGGGCACGTGGACCATGACGTAGTCTCCGATCAGCCTCACCCCAGGCCTGAGCAGGGGCTCAGACTCGGGGTCGAGCGCGTCCCTAACGACGGTCGCCCTAACCGGGGACCCCTCGGGTGGGCACTCCGTCGAGTCCAGCCTGCCCTCGCCGCCGCCGGGTAGGAGGAGCCTGCACCCCCCGAGGCTAAGGGCGTCGACTACCGTGTAGAGCCCGAGGCGGCCGCGCCTAGGGGAGGCGTACTCGACCTCGCCAAGCAGAGCCTCCTCGGCGGCTAGCCCAGCCTCCCAGGGGTAGCCGAGGATCAGGACCTCGTCGGGGCTGTCCTCGAGGCTCTTAACCGTAACCTGGGGGGCGCCGCTGCCAGCCACGACCCCGAGGGCCGCCAGCCTGGCCCGCATGACCTCGCTGGCGTCAACTATCCGGAACCCGCGGCGGTGGAAGAGGATCGAGAGGGCGGTGGCGTAGATGCCACGGACCCTGACGGAGTATGAGTGCAAGGCGCTGCCACCGGCGCTGCTAGTCCCTAACGGTCTCGAGGATCGATATGACGTTCCATATCCTCGTCCTAGCATGTATGGGCATGTTGGGGTCCTGGCTGACCTCCTCGAGCGCACTGATAGCGTTGGCAGCCCTGACAGCCGGGCTGAGGCTGAGGTCCCTCAGGTGGGTGAGAGCCTCCGCCGCCGCCCTCCTAATGTTCCTCGGGACCCCGGTATCGTTAACTATGCCAGCCAGGATGCTCATGGCAAGCCTGATCTTGGCCTCGTTGTCCATGGGCGCCTTAGCCGCCACCCACGATCACCCCCTCCTGCACCCCTGCCGGAGGGCGAAATATAACTAGCACGCCCGCCAGCCGCGGCCCCCCGGGAGAGGTGCTGGCTTGGGATGAGCGGCGGCAAGCCGGGCCCCGACGCTATGAAGAGGATGGTCCAGCTGCTCCAGCAGGGCGCGGTCATGCTGGCTGAGACCTGCCCCATCTGCGGCCTCCCGCTCTTCAGGCTTAGGAGCGGCGAGGTCGTGTGCCCGGTCCACGGGAGGGTCGTGATCGTCAGCAGCGACGAGGAGGAGAGGGAGGTTCACATAGAGGAGGCGGTGAAGATGGCGGAGTACAGGGCCGCCCTCCGCGTGCAGGAGGCCCTCGAGCGGGGGGAGCCCGAGGAGATCCTGCGGTGGCTGCAGGTAATCGAGGCCGCTGAGCGCATACGCGGGCTCCGCAGCCAGAGGGCCCAGCCTGCCAGCCGGGAGGCCCAGGGCCCGGGCGGGCCTAGTAGACGCGCTCGAGGCGAAGGCCCCTGAAGAGGTCGGGGAACTTCTCGAGGACCCAGCAGTCAACTATTATATCATCGCCCACCCGTATTATCCGGAGCCCCTCGAGCCCCGTCCTGGGGGGCTCGGGTAGCCCCGGGGGCTTCCTCCGGCCCACGTACCTCCACCTCACCCTGCTGCCCCTCCTCTCAAGGCGCCACCAGTACCTCCCATAGTACTCGTAGACCTTGGTCACCCCATCGTTACCCCTCTTGTAGACGTAGTGTACTGGCTTGAGGTAGTAGCTCGTCCCGCGGATGGCGAGGTTATAGGAGTAGACAGCCTTGCGGGCCATGAGGCTTAGGGCTTCAGCTGCCCCGGCGCCGCCGTAGACACGCACAACACAATTCTCAGAAGCACAAGGCTCGGGCGGCTCAGTCGGCTCTTCCATCCCATCCCCCCCTCCCAGGCGGGTCGGCTCGTCGCAGGCCTACTTCACGGCCGCCCAGTAGAGTGGATATGCAAAGCCTATATATGGTGGATGATTGGTGTACATGGCTCTCCGAGGGAAAATATTTAGACTTACAGACAGAATTAAATATATAATTATCACGTCAAAAATCATGATGTAGTAACCACTAACGGGTGGGTATAAGTGTGGCGGCTCATATACTGGGTACGTCTTGAGACTCAAAAGCCAGCGCTGGAGGTAGCGTATTCCGGTGTGGATAGGGTGGGCTACATCTGGCACCCGCCGAGGGAGGTGGTCGAGTCCTCGAACGTGCACAGGTTCATGGAGTCCCACGGGATACGGTCGTACAAGGACTTCGTGGAGCGTAGCACTCGCGAGATGAAGTGGTTCTGGGGCAGTCTGCCGGGCTGGCTTGGGGTGGAGTGGTTCCGGGAGTTCAGGGAGGTGGTGGACCTAAGCCGGGGGCCGGAGTGGGCCAAGTGGTACAGGGGCGGGCTGCTCAACGCCGCCTACAACGTCGTAGACAGGCCGGTCAAGCTGGGGCTCGGCCAGAGGGAGGCCTTCACCTGGGTCGGGGAGGATGGGTCGGAGAGGAGGGTCACCTACAGCGAGCTGGCAGATATGGTGGCCAGGTTCTCGGCCTACCTGGCAGAGTCGGGGGTGGGAGTGGGTGATGTCGTTGCGATATACGCTCCGATGCTGCCGGAGAGCATAGCAGCGATGCTAGCCGCCATGAGGATAGGGGCGATAGCCAGCCCGATATTCTCAGGCTTCGCCCCGCCAGCGGTGGCGGAGAGGCTGGTCCAGTCCGAGGCCAAGGTGCTGGTGACCGCAGACGGCTACCTGAGGCGGGGCAGGGTAGTCAAGCTGAAGGAGCAGGCCGACGAGTCAATAGAGCTCGCCGCCTCTCAGGGGGCCCCGGAGCCCCGCGTGGTCGTGATAGAGAGGCTGGGCAGGAGCGACGCCCCGATGAGGGAGGGGAGGGACGAGAGGTGGAGCAAAGCGATAGCCGGCAAGGCGAGGTCCGACCCCGGCCCCGCGGAGCTCGACCCCGAGACCCCGGCGCTACTACTCTTCACCAGCGGCACGACCGGTAAGCCCAAGGGCGCCGTGATAAGCCACGCCGGGGCGCTGCTCCAGCCAGTCAAGGAGCACTACTTCAACCTAGACATACACCCCGGCTGGGAGGAGCCTGGCGACCGGCTATGGTGGATAACGGACATAGGCTGGATGATGGGGCCCTGGCAGGTCATTGGATCCCAGTTCCTCGGCGCGAGCCATCTTGTGGTGGAGGGGCTCCCCACATATCCGAGGCCGGGGAGGTCGTGGGAGCTCATTGAGAGGTATAGGGTGACACACTTCGGCTTCGCGGCGACGGCCGCCAGGCTGCTCAAGAGGGAGGCGAGCCACCTGATAGGCGAGTACGACCTCTCCAGCCTCCGAGCCTTCGGCAACACGGGCGAGCCGATAGACCCCGACACGTGGATGTGGGTGATGAGGGACCTTGGAGGGGAGAGGAGGCCCCTCATAAACCTGAGCGGCGGCACCGAGATATTCGGGTGCTTCCTCCTCCCGAGCCCCGTGGTGCCCCTGAAGCCCTCCACCCTCTGGGGGCCCGGCCTTGGTATGGACGTTGACGTGTTCGACGACGAGGGGAGGCCGGTCCGCGGGGCGCCGGGGTACCTGGTAGCGAAGAAGCCGGCGCCCAGCATGACACGCGGCCTGTGGCGGGACCCAGAGAGGTACATACGCACGTACTGGAGCAGGTTCCCCGGAGTCTGGTACCACGGCGACTACGCCCTCATAGACGAGGACGGGTTCTGGTACATACTAGGCAGGGCGGACGACGTGATCAAGGTAGCCGGCAAGAGGATAGGGAGCCTCGAGCTGGAGGGGATACTCACGAGCCACCCGGCCATAGCGGAGGCGGCCTGCGTTGGCGTGCCGCACGAGGTGAAGGGGGAGACGATCGTCTGCTTCGCCATACCCAAGCCGGGCCAGGCTAGGGAGGGCCTCGAGGAGGAGCTGAGGAGCCTCGTGGCGGAGAGGCTGGGCAAAGCGTTCAGGCCGGAGAGGGTGTTCATAGTGGACGACCTCCCGAGGACGAGGAGCGGCAAGATAACGAGGAGGGTCATACGAGACCTGGCCCGGGGGGTCGAGCCCAGGGAGCTCAGCGTCCTGGAGAACCCCGAGGCTGTCGACACGATAAGGAGGCTCCTGGCCAGCCTGCGCGGGGCCAGCTAGGCCTTTGGCTAGCCTTTAAAAGCGCCGCCCCCCAGGGGATTAAGCCCTGTTTTACACGATTAACCATGCTATATAAATATTGATAGCCGCGGAATGGTGTCGTGAAGGCGACCCGTGGGTGGGCTAGCGTTGGCTTCAAAGAAGGTGCTAGTCCTAGGAGGCGGTACTGGGGGCTACGTGGCCTCCACGTACCTAAAAGACGCCGCCAGGGAGTATGGCGTCGACCTTGACGTGACGCTCGTCACGAACAGCGAGTGGTTCTACATGCCTCCACTCTGGCTTGACGTGGCCGTTGAGGGCCTGGCGCTCGACGAGACCAGGGCGCCCATACGAAACCTCTCCAAGTACGGCGTGGACGTTGTGGTCGACCCCGTGGCCTCGATAGACCCGGCGAACAGGCTAGTCACAACCGAGGGCGGCCGCGCGTTCGACTACGACTACCTAGTTATAGCCATGGGTGTGACCAACGCCTGGAGCCGCTACGAGGGCCTCAGCGAGGCTGGCCTCCACAACTACGACCCCGAGTCGGCCCTCCGGCTCCACGAGGCCCTGGCCTCGTTCAGGGGAGGCAGGGTGGTGATACTGGCCCCCGAGATGCCGTACAGGTGCGGGATCTACCCGCTGGAGATGAGCACGGTCCTAGCGGCGAAGTTCTCCAAGAGGGGCGTGAGGGCGGACATAACGGTCGTGGCCCCCAGGATGCCCAACGGCGCAACGATAGCGGAGGCTCTAGGGCCCAGCATATCGAGGCTGTGGAGGAAGTACCTGGACAAGTACGGGGTAAAGCTGGTGGCGCACGACGGCCTCGAGAGGGTTGACCCCGAGAGGAGGGTCGTCGTAACCAGGAACTCGGAGCACGAGTACGACCTCCTCATAAAGGTGCCGCCGCCGGGGCTGCCGGGCCCCCTCGACACGCCAGAGTTCCGCTTCGAGCAGGACCCGAGGTTCGCCAAGGCGAGGGCGCCGGACTTCAGGCACCCCACCTACGACGACGTATACCTGGTGGGGGACCACTCTATGCCCCCGACGGGCTTGACGCTGGCCGGAGTCTTCATACACACGGCAGCCATAGTCGCCGCCAAGTCCATCCTCGGCGACATCGACGGCCTGGCCGAGCCCGCATACGCTGCCCCGGTCACGTGCGCCGCCTACGTGGCGGACTCCGGCTGGCTCGGCACGTGCGAGGTGGCCTACGACACCTCTACGGGCATGTACACGTGGAACGACAAGTGCTACGTAACCATGGAGTCCCCGCTCATCAGGCTGGTCAAGAAGGGCTTCTACGCGGGCTGGCTGTCGCGCCTGCGCTTCGATGGGGTGGCCTAGTGGGGGTGGTCTAGGGTGAGTGAGAGTAGGGTAGGCGGGGCCGAGCTCGACGCGGCGGGCGTCGAGGCCCTGAAGGAGCTAGCGGAGCTGGCGGTGGCCCTCAAGAAGTCTGGCCTGCTGGGCATGGCGAAGCAGTTCCTCGACAAGAGCGAGGACATGCTGGACCTAATGCAGAACGACACGGGCCTGCTCAGGCTGGTGGCGGTGGCGGCCGCGATCCTCGAGGCCGCCAGGAGGGTCGACCCCGGCAGGGTCTACGCCATCCAGACCAACACCGAGAAGGCGTTCACCTGCCTGCTAGAGGGCCTCGGCAGCGCGGACCCGGCTAAGTCGAAGCCGAGGGGCCTCACGGGGCTCATGGGGGCCCTCAGGGACCCCGACGTCCAGAAGGGGCTAGGGTTCATCATAGACCTAGCCAAGGCCCTGGGCGGCTGCCTCAACAGGCAGGCCCAGGGCTAGCGCTGCCCCACACCCCCATTTTCTCGGGCTGGCCGGCTACTCGGAGATGTAGGCGTCGCTGCTGGCGGCCAGGTAGTCCTCGAACACCCTTCTGGGGGGCTCGCTGCCGGGCGGCGGGTAGACCCTCGGCGCGGGCGGCTCGCCCTCGTAGTCGTAGTCCTCGAGGAGGCTCAGGATGCGCTTCCTAACCCTCTCGATGCCCAGCTTCGAGTAGTATATGGTGCCCATGCTGGAGGCTATCATGTCGACTATGTGCTCGTCCCCGCGCTCCGCGTGTATGTGCGGGTTCCTCGTCTCCACCTGGTAGATGGTCACCCCGCTCGGGGCGAAGGGGCACTCCGCCTCCTCCAGCCAGCACTTCTCGAAGAGCCACGTGAGCTGGTACGACTCTATGGCGAATGCCCCCGCCCACTCCATGCGGAGGGCAAGGTCGATGCTCATGGCGTGCTCGCCGCTGTTGGCGGTCTTGATTATGTCGGTCTCTATCCTCCGGATGAGGGATAGGGCGTAGTTGAGCATAGAGTTGGTGTGCATCGACACCCTGCCCCTCCGGCGGAGGTAGAGGTCGCCAGTAACCTCCAGCTTCGCCTTGTAGGGCCACTTTATCCTAACCATAACCTCCCCCGACTCCGCCAGGCTGAAGCCGGTCAGGTAGGCCCAGGAGTACTCCGCCACCGCGCCCGGGACGTAGTTGTCGCTGTCAACGAACGCCACGTAGCGGCCCCCAAGGGCGGCGGCCGCTATGACGCCGAGTATCATGCCCTCGCCCTTGCCGCGCCTAACCCTACCCTCATCGTCCAGCAGCGGCTCCAGCCTGGTCCCGCGTAGCACCTCACCCCACGCCCTATCCCTCTGGTTGACTACGGCTATCCTCCTGCCAGCGGTTCTAGCGAGCAGCCTGGCGAGGTTGACCTCGTCCCTGTACCTGTCAATGGGGCTCCTGCTGGATGCTGATACGATCACCACCCAGCTCCCCTGAGGGATGCCGGAGATCACGCCCTCAAGGGTCATGATGTCCTCGTCCTTGACTGGGACCACGAACACGGTCTCCAGGGCGAGCCTCTCAGCCCGGTCCAGCCCGGCGAAGTAGAGGCTACCGTCGCCGCCGTGGAAGCCGAGTCCGTTGAGGCCCACAACCCTCACAACATCGAACACCCTCAGCGCACCATACCTCTCCATCCTCGTAGGATGCTCTATGATCAACCCCGGACTACACCCCCTTCGACAGGTGTGGGGCGCAGAGGATTAAACCTCGCAGCCGCGAGCAGGCCAGCACGGCTGGGTGGGCCGGTAGCTCAGCCTGGAAGAGCGCCCGGCTTGCACCCGGGAGGCCCCGGGTTCAAATCCCGGCCGGTCCACCATCCTGGGGGCTTCGCCCCTCAACCCCATGTTCTTGAGGGCCTTCCACTCTTCGATAATACGTTCTAGTGGGCCGACGTACTTGGTAACCACCCTGCTATCCCTACGATATTGCTCGTAGACGTACAGGCGGCCCTTGATCCGCTTAACTACGTAGCCCATGAGATGGTCCCCGCCTTCACTAGCCACACTTCCGGCCATGGTATAGT
>JALSQL010000016.1 GCA_026985435.1 Acidilobaceae archaeon | reverse complement strand
CGCTACCCTATGGAGGGCCGCAGGCTAGGTAGACGCCCCTCAACCCCAGCCAGGGCGCCCCGGCGGGGGCTCGGATGGACTAGGACTCTTCACCCCCGCCCCCCGGAGGCGGTGGCGGGTCCAACGACCGGATTCACCTCGCCAGCACCCCCGCCGGGGCCCGCGAAGCCCCGAGGCGCTGGGGGCTCAAGAGCGCGACCAAACCCGGCGCCGGGCCCCCAGCAGCGCCGCTACAGCAAGCGCCAGGCCAGCAGCGAGGGCTGCAACCGCAACGCCCACACCGCTAGGAGCCCCGCCGCCGGGCTCGATGCCACGCCCGCGGCCTGTGGTGGCGGGCAGGCCGCCCGGCTGGGGTGTGGGGGAGCCGCTTGCGGTCGAGGCCGGGCCCCCGGGGGCGCTGGCTCCGGGGCTCGGCGTGGGGGTGCTCTGGCGGCTAGTGGGGACCCCCGGCTGGCTCCCGGTTGCGGGGGTCGGGTGGCTGGTGCCCGTTATCGCCCCCGGCTGGCTTGTGTTGCCCCCCGTTTGGGTTGTGGTGGAGGGTGGCGGCCCGGTGCTGGTGTTGCCCCCGGGCGGCGGCGCCGTGCTTGTGGTGGTTGCTGGGGGCCTCGAGCCGTTGGGGGCCTCGAGCGGGGCCGGGGCTACCCCGCCATCGCCGAAGAGGCCGGGGCTGTAGGCTATGGTCTGGTTTACCTGCTCTAAGCTGACCTGCACGGGCTCGGGCTGGCTATCGGGGGCGGTGAGCATTATGTAGTTGACAGGCTCCAGGCCCGCGGTTGCGCTCGACGACTCGAGGCCCACCCTGGCCGCCGCCAGCGGCTCCCCGGCGCCTGGGATGGGTAGGGGGGAGTAGGGGGCGTCGGGGGGCCTGGGCTCCCAGGAGCCCGCGACCAGCCACGCGTCAACCTGCCGGGCTGGGGGTATGGCGGTGCGGGCCACCAGCCACTCCCCATAGTCCTGGCGCGCAGCCACGACATACACGTACCCGCCGTCAGCGGCGAGCGCCGCTGGCACCGAGTCGTACCCCCAGGGCGCCGCTAGCCTCCAAGCCCCAGCCACTGCCGGGCCCGAGGGGTCCACGGCGACCAGGGCGCTCCGGGGCCCAGCCCCCGTCTGGGGCTCGTAGTACTCTACGAGTAGGAGCGCGAGCCCATCCAGCCAGGCCGCGCCCCTAACCCTTGGCTCCAGCTGGCCACCCCGAACCCCCAGGTCAGCCGCCCAGAGTATGGAGCCCCCCGGGGCGAGGAGGGCCAGGTGGCGGCCACCCACCGCCAGCACGCGGCCGTCGGGGCTCGCCGCGACGTGCTCGACCGGCCATGGGGTCTCAACCCCCCAGACGGGCTGGAGGCTGGTCAGGTTAACGGCGGCCACCAGGCTAGAGCCGGCGGCGACGGCCACACCCCCGGGCTCGGCGGCGAGCCCGCCGCCCCAGTAGCCCTCCATGCCCGGAAGCCTCAGGGTGAAGTACACCCCGCCGTCTAGCCCCAGGCCGAGTATCAGGCCCCCCAGGCTCTGGCTCCTAACCAGCGCCACAAGCCCTCCCCAGGGCGCGGGGGCGACCCCGGCTAGGGCGTCGTTGAGGCTAGTATTGACCACCAGGTCCCACAGGGGCTCGCACGACCCTCCGGTCAGGTTCCAGGCGGCGAGGAAGGCTGCCCGGCCAGCCCCGGGGAGACCCCCAGGAGGGGCGGCCTCCCCGCCAACCACCGCTAGGCCGCCGAGCCAGGCCGCCGAGGTCGGCTCCACGGCCAGCCCCGGCCCCCACCCGGGGCATGGAGCCTCGAGGCCCGGGACCGCGCCGGGCTGCGGGGGCTGGCTAACCGCCGCCGCGGCTAGGGCCGCGGTTGCCGCGAGGAGGGCTAGCGCCGCGAGGGGGCGGGCGTGCACGACGCTGGCACCGCTACCACGCGCCGGGCGCCCCGGGGTTTAAGGGCCCCCCGGGAGGGTCAGGTCTCACCCTGCTCCTCGACCCGGGCTGCCACGGCGAGGTACGCGAGGAGGCTCGCCCCCAGGCTCTCGTCGTCGAGGCTCCGGGCGCCGGGTATGCCGGCCGCCTCGGCTAGGCTCTCGGCGAACTCGCGGGCCTCCGGGCTGGCCGTGCCGGTGGCGAGCTCTATGGCGGAGCGCGCCCACTTGTAGAGGCCCTCGGCCCCGATGGCTAGGGCTAGCTGTAGTAGGGGCACGACCTCCCAGGGAGGCGGGACCACAGCGTTGGAGGGGTCGACCCCGGCCTTCTCAACGGCGCTCCTGAGGGCGGCGCAGGCTAGGGCCATGACCTCGAGGGCGGGCCCGCGGGAGCCCGCCTCGCTGAGGGACGCCGCCAGCCCCGCCAGGTCGGCGAACTCGTCTAGGTCGCCGGAGCACTCGCAGGGCGCCCCCTCGGCGACGGCGGGGGCCAGGCTACCAGCCTCGCGGGGGTCTACTATCGAGGACACCTGAATCCCACCGTCGATGGCGGTGGGCTGTAGGGCTTAACGGGCTGTAGCTGGTGGTTGCGCGCGGCTAGGACTACCCCACACGCTAGGTCCTAGAGCCTCTAGACTACAACGCTGGATGAGAGGGTGCAACCGGGGGGTCACACGGCCCGCCGGGCGCCCGCCACGGCAGCGGCCACGGGCCTACCATCGGCCCGCGGGGTCGAGCTGGCCAGCCCGGGCTTGGCGGCCCGGTGGAGGTACGCTATTGCGGCAGCGTACACTGCGGCGGTGGCTCTTAGGGGTAGCTCGAGGTCGACGTCCAGTAGGAAGCCCCCGACAGCCCTCCCAGCCCCAGCTGGCACGGTCCAGGCCAGGTTTAGGAAAGCGCTGG
Source organism: Acidilobaceae archaeon (assembly GCA_026985435.1). Taxonomy (GTDB): domain Archaea; phylum Thermoproteota; class Thermoprotei_A; order Sulfolobales; family Acidilobaceae; genus Calypsonella. Next base: position 2,319 of record JALSQL010000016.1, on the reverse strand, counting down.
CAACCCCCCTCCTCTCGGGGGGTACGAGGCGGAGCGTGTAGGCTGAGAGAAGCGGGTTGCCAGCGTTCATGAGGACGCTCCTGGCCAGGTAGAGCGACGCCGCCAGGGGGTAGCTGCTGGTTAGTGTCATGGCTACGAGGAGCGGTATGCTAGCGGAGGCCAGCGCTATGTAGAGCCGGACCTCGCCCCCCGGCCCTGTCGGAGAGGCGGGGAAGGTACGCAGTAAGGGCCGCCATCAGGAGCTGCTGGGCGCCGAGCACGCTCCCCAGCTGGGCGCTGTCGACCCCATACTTCGCGGCGAAGTAGTAGTCGATGTTGTGGACGCTCATCGCGGCCCCGAAACCGAGAACCGCCTCGACGGCGACGATACGGTAGAACCTACCCTCCAGGCCCCTAACGCTCGACGCTAGCAGGCGCAGGCCAGCACGGCCAGCCAGCCCCCGCTCGAGGGGGCCGCGGGCTGGGAGCACGGCTAGGCCCGCGGCCGCGCTGAGGGCCCCGCTGGCTAGGAGGGCGTACCTGTAAGCGTCAACGAGCGGCACGCCCGCCCAGGTGGCCGCTAGCCTGGGCAGCCAGCCCGAGAAGCTGCCGAGGGCGCCCCCCAGCGTGGAGGCGGCCGCGTAGTAGCTTAGCGTGTAGTGCATCCTCTCCTCGCGGCCTAGGCGAGCTGCGAGCGCCTGCATGGCGGTCATACCGAGACCTGCCGAGAGCCCGTTGACCGCGAAGCCAGCCGCCACCCAGTAGGGGGTGCCAGCCGCTATCAGGGCGTACGCGAGGCCCCCCAGGGAGAGTCCTAGGGAGGCTGTCCTGGCTGAGCCCCAGATGTCGCTCAGTATGCCGCCGGCTATGCTGGAGGCGGCGCCGAGGAGCACTGCGGCAGCGCCGAGGAGCCCGTACTCGGTGCCAGTGTAGCCTAGGCTGCGGAGGTACGGGGCCATCGTCGCCCATGCGAGGCCCCAGCTGGCGCCGCTCAGGAGGGCTGCTAGGGCTAGTTGGAGCGTCTCCCGGTTCTGGCTGCTGCTGGGCGCCTTTGCCGCCAAGGCCGAGCCCTAGGCTCGGGCTTAGATGCATCGGTGGGCTAAATATACGCGCTCCCACCGGCCCCACCTGAGTGGCCCGCCGCGGAGTAGGGGCACTCACCCGCCAGGGGGCACCTCGAGCACCTCGACGGCGAGGGCCTAGGCTCCGGGGGGCGGGCGCCCAGCCAGTAGCCCGAGAGCCTCCCCGCCAGCGCCTCGGCCTCGCCCCTATCGTAGACCCTCGTGGAGGCGCGCCACCCCCGGCCTATGAGGGGGCGGATCCGGGGGCCAGCCAGGGTCTCCTCTATCCCCCTAGCCAGGGCCTCCCGGGACTCCCCCACTATAACAAGCAGCACGGCATCATCGTCGAGGAGCCCCTGGTTGTCCAGCACGAGAGCAGCCAGCTGGAGCAGCCCATAGTCCGACTCGTACACGCGCAGGGAACGCCTAATCCTAGCCCTAACGAGCCCCGCCACCCGGTCACCCCGGGTTACGGCCAGGTCGGGGCTGACGGCCCAGTACACCCCGGCGGCCTCGCCAACAACCGTGAGGCCGGCGAGGCGGCGCCCCGGCGGGGCCTCCAGCAGCCTCGCCAGGGCGCGGGCGAGCCTCCTAGCCTCGCCGGGGCTCAGCCTCCTGTAGCCTCCCCCGCGCAGCCTCCGGTCTACGAGGAGCTCGCAGTAGAGCTGGTCTAGGACCATGGAGCCGGTGACCACGCCTGCTAGCTCGAGCGGCGACGGCATCCCACGGGGGCACCGAGGTGGCCGTGGGTGCAGAGGAAGCCTATAGAGGCTAGCAGGGCGTACAGGGCCGCGGCCACCACGTACACCCTAGGGTCGGCCACCACTAGGAAGGGCCTCCAGCTAGTGTGTAGCACAGTTGGCCCGAAGTCGATCACCCCAGCACTGGTGGTATAAACTAAGTCAACGTCGAGGGCGCTGCAGGCGGCCTGCTGGATGCGCCAGTGCATGGGGGGCACCACCCCCAGGGAGAGGTAGGCCAGCGCGCCTCCGAGGGCGAGCTCAAGCCCGGCCTCCCGGCCAAGCCTGCGCGAGGCCAGGGGGAGTAGGAGGAGGTATATGGACAGAGCCACGACTGGGAATGCTATAAGGCGTAGGGAGTCCAGGGTGTCGACGCGGACCGGTCGCCCTAGGATGCTGAGGCTGTACCAGAACGGCGCGACCTCGCCGGAGACCGCCCCCTCGAACGTGCAGTGGGGGCTCAGGGCCCAGGCTAGTAGCAGCGCGCCGATGCCCGCGCTCAGGGCCAGCGAGATCCCGTAGGACCACGTGGCCAGGGC
>JALSQL010000015.1 GCA_026985435.1 Acidilobaceae archaeon | reverse complement strand
TAAACGATGCGATCTCCTGTATAGCACGGCATGTAAACCCCTCGAGCGAGCGTGAGGGGGGCGAGACGTCGCTTTACAGCATGGATGCCTTCATAGGGGGCAACAGGTGGAACGACACATACCCGGTGGGGAGCATTATCTACGCAGGGCCCATACCGCTCTTCAGCTACGAGATCCAGAACGAGGCGGGGGCCAGCGGTTCGCGGGCATTCGTGGTTCACGTGACGCTAGACGTGGGGCCCCTCCAGAGCTCGCTGAGCGGGCTCCTAGCAGGCGGCTACCTGCTAGGCGCCTCTGAGTCTATCAACTCGAGCGCTGACAGCTACTCCGAGACGTTGTACGCCCACAACGCTAAGAGGAGCATATACGTATTCGGGACGGTGACAAGCCTGGGGGACCACATACTCGTGCACTGGGACATCCGCGGCCCGGTAGAGGCTGGCGGCGGGCGGTACTGGGTGATTGTGCCCCATGCGATAATCGTCCCACTCTACACCGTAGCGCTGGACCTGGGGGAGCTCTACGTCTACGATGGGGACGGGCCTGGGGGCCCGGCGCTGCTCGTAGATCCGGGCGTGTCGTTCCTCCTCAGGGGTGTGAGGTATGGCCCCGAAAACTACACCGCGGACCCCGATAACCCCGTGATATTCCGGCTAGACCTAGGCGGATCGGGCGCTGGGGCGGGTTCGGGCTTCGACGCTATCATGGGTAGCCCCGTCTACAAGTTCGCCATAGCGGTGTTCGACTATGATGTGGAGGGGGCCTACGAGAAGCTGGCCGCTAGGCTGGCATCCAGGCTGCTGGACACGGGGTATATCCACGCGACGTACCGTGGAGAACTAGCATTTCTACACTATGAGATAATAAAGGGTGAGCCCCCGCGGGGATCGTACAGTATAACCCTCTACAGTAATGTGCCAAAATCGCTGGACGGCGTGGATGGCGTGGACTCCCTGGTTTGGGGGAGGATAACGTTCTCGATCCACGGGACAGCGGCCTCAACGCCGCCGTGAAGGGCGTGGAGGCGAGCCGCCAGCTACCCGCCGGGCACCCCCGCCCCGGCGGGGCCGGGGGTGTTTCTTGTTCTCGGCAGCCTCTTTAGCTCCCCCTCCGCCGCCGCGCTGGCCGGGTGCCTCTCGCTGTGGCTCGCGGGCCGTCTCTCAGCGGGTTCCTCGAGCGCGTGGGGTTTGAGGACGCTGGAAGCCTCAGCCCGGAGTTCGGCGTCTCCGCCAGGCTATACGAGACCCAGGGCCGAGGAGTGCCTCAGGTGTTCCGGGTCGAGGGCTACCCCGGCGTCTCCGCGGGGAACGTGGTGGCGTCTAGGAGGCTACTCCTCGAGGCGGTGGGGGCTGGCAGCGACGTGGAGGCCTACAGGCTCCTGGCGGCGTCGCTCCGCGACGCGGCGCCCGGGGAGGTTGAGGGCACGCCGGGGGGGCTGTCGAGGGCTGAGGGGGGCCTGGAGGAGGTGCCCTTCGCTAGGTTCTACGAGGGCGAGGGTGGCCCCTATGTTACGAGCTCGATATTCGTGGCCTGCAGCGGCGGGGCCTGCAACGCTAGCATACACAGGCTCATGAGGCTGGGCCGCTGGGAGGCGGTGGCCCGCCTTGTGCCGAGGCACCTCTACCACATGTACCGGGAGGCCCGTAGGAGGGGCGAGGACCTCCCGGTCTCGATAGTGGTGGGGGTGCACCCTGCGGTACTGCTCGCGGCGGCCTCGAGCCCCCCTCTCGGGGTGTTCGAGGTAGACGTGGCCCGGAGGCTGGCGCCCGGGCTCAGGGTTGTCGAGAGCCCCCTCCACGGGAACCCGGTGCCCTACCCGTTCAGCGTGCTCATAGAGGCCCGCCTCACCGGCGAGCTGGTGGAGGAGGGGCCCTTCGTCGACGCTACTGGGACCCTGGACAGGGTTAGGAGGCAGCCGCTGGTGAAGGTGGAGGCAGTCTACCGCCTCGACGGGGAGCCATTCCACATCATACTACCAGCGGGGATGGAGCACGCCAACCTCATGGGGTTCCCCCGGGAGGCCCAGATCTGGGAGTCGGTCTCCAGGGTTGTCCCCAGGGTCGCGGCGGTCAGGCTGACGCCCGCGTCGGGCGGGTGGCTCCACGCAGTCATAGCCTTGGAGAAGAATGTCGACGGCGACGCGAAGAACGCTATAATGGCGGCGTTCGCCGCCCACCCAAGCCTGAAGCACGTAGTAGTAGTGGACACTGACATCGACGTGGATGACCCGGCCCAGGTGGAGTGGGCGATAGCCACCAGGTTCCAGGCCAACAGGGACCTGGTAGTCATACACGGGGCCCGCGGCTCCAGCCTAGACCCGAGCGCCGAGGACAGCCTGACGAGCAAGGTCGGGGTGGACGCCACGGCCCCCCTGGGTGCGGGGGAGAAGTTCAGGAGGGCCAGAATACCGGGCGTCCACCGCCGGGGCCCTGGAGGCTAGCAGGGCCGGCCTAGCCCACCCTAGGGTGCCCGGGCTAGAGGGGGCCGCGCCCCCGGGGGTTCTGGGTGGCCCCCGCTGCTGGCCCCGCGCCCGGAGGCTAGCACTCCACGCTTTTGAGTGTTTAGTAGAAAATAAAGATTATATCATGGAAGTGGGGTTCTGGCCGGTGCTATATAAGCTGGCCGGATATATATGTATATATAAAACTAGGCATGGGATAACCCTCCCACGAGAAGTAGTCGAGGTGGTCGCCGCTGGCTGGCAGGAGGATCGTGATCGCGGGCGGCGGGGTAGGCGGCGTTGCCGCGGCGAGGTTCCTCTCCGGGGAGCTGGCTAAGCATGGGGTAGAGGCTGAGGTCACCCTTGTATCCGACAGGCCAGTCCACTACATGCCACCGCTGTTCTTCGACGTTGCAATGGGGGAGGCGTCGCCGGAGGAGACCAGGGCGCCCCTAGACGCTCTGGAGAGGAGGTTCGGGGTCAGGGTGCTGGTGGACCCGCTGGCTGGGATAGAGGCGGGGGAGAACATGGTGAGGCTGGCCAGCGGCCGCACGCTGGAGTACGACTACCTCATAGTGGCGCTCGGCACGACCATGGAGTGGTCCAAGTACCCGGGCCTAGCGGAGGCTGGCCACCACAACTACTCGGAGGAGGGCGCCGTGAGGCTGAGGGAGGAGCTCTCAAGGTTCCGGGGAGGCGACGTCGTGATCCTCGTGCCGGAGACGCCGTACAGGTGCGGAATATACCCGTTCGAGGTCGCCACGGTCCTGGGGGCGACCTTCAGGAGGAGGGGGATCGAGGCCTCGGTGAAGATACTGAGCGCCGACCCCAAGCCGGTAACGCCCCTCGGCCCCGACATCCACGGCATGTGGTACGAGGCCTTCGAGGAGCTGGGCGTCGAGTTCGTGCACCATAAGGGGCTGGAGGAGGTGGACCCGGAGAGGAGGGTTGTCAGGGCGTCGAACGTGGAGGAGAGGTTCGACCTCCTCATAAAGGTGCCCCCGCCCGGCCTCCCGGAGCCCCTCAGGGCGAGCGAGGGCTTCACGCTGGAGAGCGACCCCCGCTGGGCCCCCGTGAGGGGGGCGGAGTTCAGGCACCCCAAGTTCGACAACGTGTTCATGGTGGGTGAGCATAGCATGGCGCCCGCAGGCCTGAGCCTGGCTGGAGTGTTCGTGCACAACGCGGCCTTCGTGGCCTCCAACGCTATCGCCGCCGAGGTGGTTGGCTACTACCCCGGCTACAGCTACCCCACAGCCACCTGCGCAGGCTACCTGGGGGACAGGGCGTTCCTAGGCCACTGCGAGCCCAGGTACAACAGGGAGCTGGGCAAGTACGAGTGGGGAGGCCGCTGCTACCTGGGCATGGTGAGCAGCCTCGCCAGGTTCCTCAAGTTCGGCTTCTACAAGAGCTGGCTGGACACCCTGAAGTAGGCGGGGGTGGTTGGCGTGTCCCTCAGGAGGGGACTGGGGGAGGTAGACCTCGACGACGAGGCGATCCAGGCTGTCACGGAGCTCGTGAAGGCGGCTGTAGAGTTGAAGAAGAGCGGGATACTGGGGTGGATGCAGGCGCTGGCCGAGGCTGGGGAGAAGCTCCAGGAGCTCGCCATGAGCGACCGCGAGCTCTTCAGGCTGATAGCGCTGGGCTACGCCCTCCAGGCGGGCGTGGCGAGGCTCGAGCCCGGGGACTTCGCCCAGGCCAGGAGGAACCTCGAGGAAACCACAGCCTGCCTCTTCAACGGCATAGCCCACGCCAAGCTGGCGGAGGCGCCGAAGCCGGGCCTCCTAGGCCTCCTGAAGGCTCTGGGCGACGAGAGGGTTAGGAAGGGGCTCGGCGTGCTACTAGAGCTGGCGCGGGGACTCGGAGAGTGCGCCCTAAAGGCCGAGGGGAGGGGGAAGTAGCGCCCCCGCCCCAGCATAGCCCGCTTGTAGCCATTTTTACAGCCACCAGCGGGCCGGCGGCCCCCCCGGGCTGGAGCTGATTAGGCCCCCCGGCGCTCCTATCTGAGGGTGGCTGGAGCTTGCACCTGACCCGCGAGGAGGAGCGGATGCTCTCGGGCTCCCGGGGGGAGGCCGTGGCCCGGGCCCTGGAGGTCATAGTTAGGGTGGGCGAGGCCCTGGGGGCCGAGAGGCTCGTGCCAATACGCCACGCCCACGTGAGCGGGGTGTCCTACGGCAACATAGGCGAGGCGGGCGCTAGGCTGCTGGAGGAGCTCGCTGGGGCAGGGGCCCGCTTCTCGGTGCCCACCACCGTGAACCCGCTGGGCTTCGACATGGACAACCCGGAGCCGTTCCGCGTGACTAGGGAGTACGTGCGCGGGCAGATGAGGATCATAAGGGCCCTCCGCTCGATGGGCGCCCTGCCAAGCTTCACCTGCACGCCATACGAGACCGACGCCGTCAGGAGCCAGCCGCTCGAGCCCGGCTCCCACGTGGCCTGGGGCGAGTCCAGCGCTGTAGTGTACGCTAACAGCTTCATGGGGCTTAGGACCAACAGGGAGGGGGGCCCGCTGGCGCTCATGGCGGCGATAGCCGGGCGCACCTACTACTATGGCCTCCACAGGCCCGAGGAGAGGGTGCCCGAGGTGGAGTACCGGGTTGACGATGGTGAGCCCCTAGACGAGGCGGAGGCGGGCGTGCTCGGCCTCGTGATAGGGGAGGCGCACAGGGGGTCCAGGCCGCCCGCCCTAAGGGCCAGGCTGGAGGGCGACCTCGCCCTGAGGGA
>JALSQL010000014.1 GCA_026985435.1 Acidilobaceae archaeon | reverse complement strand
TGGCCCCCCTGCTGGCGGTCACCCTGAGGGTGTTCAGGAGGCCTGTGTCGGAGTGGGTTAGGGGGTGAGGATTGTGGGTAGCGCTTCCCAGGGCGTGGCCCGGGGTCTTGAGTCGCTCGGAGGCCTCTTCGAGAGGCGCGGCGTGAGGGTTGAGGTTAGGGATCTGGTCAAGATCTACAGGAGGGGCAAGCTGGAGGTTCAGGCGCTACGGGGGGTGAGCGTCTCCTTCGAGGCCGGCACTATAACCTCGATAATGGGCCCCAGCGGCAGCGGTAAGACGACGCTGCTCAACATGATAGGCGGCGTCGACAGGCCCACGGGTGGGAGCGTCGTCTTCGGGGGGCAGAGGCTCGAGGAGCTGGGCGACGAGGACCTCGACCGCCACAGGCTCCTGAACGTGGGCTTCGTCTTCCAGGCGATAAACCTCGTCCCCAGCCTCACGGCGAGGGAGAACGTGGAGCTCCCCATGATACTAGCCGGGAGGCCCCCCGGGGAGAGGGGCGAGAGGGCCCTCGGCCTCCTGAGGGCGGTGGGGCTCGAGGGGAGGGCGGACCACTACCCGGAGGAGCTGAGCGGCGGGGAGCAGCAGAGGGTGGCGATAGCGGTGGCGCTGGCGAACGACCCGCCCGTCATCGTCGCGGACGAGCCGACGGCCGAGCTCGACTACGAGACGGCGAAGGGCGTCGTGGACCTCCTCGCCGGGCTCGCCCGGAGGGTGGGGAAGACCGTGATCGTAACCACCCACGACCCGAGGGTGGCGGTTAGGACGGACAGGATAGTCAGGCTGGAGGACGGCAGGGTCGTCGGGGAGTACACCCCCCTCGAGCTGGAGCGCCAGGCAGCCCCAGCCCCCGGCGGGGCGGCGGACGCCCACCACACCCTGATAGAGCTTGTCAGGGCTAGGATAGCGTCGCTCGAGCGGGAGATCGAGAAGCTCGAGGAGGCCGCCAGGAGGGGCGAGGTCCCCCTCAGGCAGGCGGCTAGGAGGATAGCTGAGCTGGAGGCCGCGATAGAGGCGCTCCGCGACCTCCTGGCCAGCATAGGCGGGTAGCTCTAAATCTTGGATTAGGTGGGTAAAATAACTGTTTTTAATTATTTCTAATAAATATTAAATTTATATTATTTTAAAATGGAAGAGTTAATGTCGACTCCTTCCCTGAACACATTCACCCGCGCTATACCCAGCAGATTTAACTAATATTTTATTATAATATGCTAAAATTTATAACTTATAATATATAGCCTCTTCCTCTTCACTATTCCTGGTGACATGCATGACTGTAAGCGTCGCGATACTGCACTACCCCTGGGAAACCATTGGGGGGAGCGAAAAACTATCCCTAACACTTTTCCTGGGCCTTCTTAAAAACGGTGTTGATGCTAGGCTTTTAACCAGCGCGTCTTTTGACCCGGAAGAAGTTTCTAAAGTATTTGGAGTAAAAGTGCCCCAGGAGCGCGTAGAAATCCTAAACCTCGGCAGGAGCCTTTCGGATTCTATCTTATCACGCTTCACGTTAGGAGCGTATGCAAGAGGCTTGTTGCAAGCTCTAAGGATCTCAGGGTTCCTTGATACTTTCTATTCAGATGAAGTAGTCGTGGCTGAAACCCACCTGGGATTCCCTCTCCCTGCTGATATAGTTTACATGCATTACCCTACAATGGCCTGGAAGCCTCGTGCTAGAAACATCCTCTGGCTAGCATACCGGTACTTCGTAAGACTCCTTGAACGCAGGCTGGGGTTACCTTGGGGCAGAGGACCAGGGGTCCTGGTAACCAACAGCAAGTGGACAGCCTCACTAATCTATAGGGTTCACAGGAGGCTCGCACAGGTTATATATCCCCCTGTCGACTTCACATGGGTCCCCTCGACTGAGGGCTCGGAGAAGCTTGCTCTTTCAATCACACGTTTCACCCCAACCAAGAATGTCCATAAACTCTTGAAATCCCGCCTGGATACTGTAGGATACAGGCTTCACCTAGTGGGCGGAGCCCGTAAGCCTGTAGAAAAGAAGTACCTAGCCCATATAGAGGCTCTCGCGCGGAGTATGGCTTGGGTAAGTGTGCATCCCAACGCGCCGCGAGAGGTACTAGTGGATCTTCTGAGGAAGGCACGCTATTACATTCATGTACCCTTCCCAGAGCATTTTGGGATTGCCGTGGCGGAGTCAATGGCAGCCGGTCTCGTACCTATTGTCTACTGTGATGGTGGGGCATGGATCGACCTAGTAAAACCCTCTGGCGCCGGGGCATGCTACAGAGATCCAAGAGAGATACCCGGCATCATAAAAAGCTTGGAGTCTAGCTGGGATAGTCACTCGGAGAAAGCTCGTCTCTACGTGCGCTCTCAACTAAATTTGACTCCTGAACATTTTATCAAAAAAATGTTATTAATTATAAGAAATATTAATGACATCAAGAGACAATCAACAGTAAATTCCAACTATTCATAAATATGATTATATATTTATATTAATAATTAATTGAAGCGGTTAGGATAAGGCAAACCCTGAGTGACACACACTCTCCAAGGGCTCCCCCGCGCTAACGCCACCTGCCGAGGAGCCCTAGCCCCAGCGGCGGGGCGCCTATTAGGCTTCGGCCCCCCGCCCCGGCGGGGGTGATGGGGGCTCCGCGTGTGTTGCCAGTGCACAGCGTCTCCTATAGGCTGAGGAAGCTCGTCTACAGGCTCGCCAGGCACAGGCTCCTGCTGGTGGTGCTCGTCTTCCTGGCGCTCTGGCTGCTCGGCGGCCTCATGTTCTGGCAAGCAGAGGGAAGCCGGGGGCTCAGCCTGTGGGACAGCCTCTACTGGGCCCTCATAACGATGGCCACCGTGGGCTACGGCGACATAGTCCCAACCACGCCGGCCGGGAGGCTCGTGGCCGGCGCCACCGCGGTCTTCGGGATCGCCACCTACTCGCTCCTAATATCAACCCTTGCCGACTACTTCCTCGAGGCCACGGTGAAGGCCGCGATGGGCCTGGGGAGGCTTCGGGGTAAAAGGATACTCATCGTAGGGGAGGGGCCCGCCTGCGAGGAGGCTGTGAGGGAGCTCGTGTCGAGCGGCCTCGGTGGCGAGACCGGGTGGCTGCGGGAGAGCCAGCCCCGCGGCGAGCCGCCCGTGGACTATGTTGTCTCCGAGCTGGGCGAGGAGGGGCTGGAGAGGGCTGGCGTGAGGGAGGCCGAGCACATAATCATATGCTACGAGGACGACAGCAAGGCCATATACGTGGCCGCCCTCTCCAAGAAGCTCAACCCCAGGGCCCGCCTGACGGCCCTAGCAAAGGAGGAGGCCACCATAGACATACTCAGGATCATGGGGGTTGACAACGTTATACCCATGGCCGTTCTCGGCAGGCTCCTGGCGAGCAGCGCCTTCGAGCCCTCGGTGTCGAGCTTCATAGCCAGCACCGCCACCCACCGGGGCGGGGCGGACCTTGTTGAGGTCTCAGCCCCGGGTAGGAGGGTTGAGGAGGTGGAGAGGCTCACCGGGCAGAGGGCCGTGGCTGTGGTTAGGGGCGACGGCACCATAGAGCCGGCGTCGCCGGGGAGGACCCTGGGCTCCGACGAGAAGCTGGTAATGCTAAAGAGTAGGGGGGAGAGGGGGAGCCGGGGCGGCTAGGCCGCCCCCGCGGCTGGCCCGCGCTTCTGGAGGCGCGCCAGCGGCGGGTAGGCTAGGAGGCTCGCCGCGACGCCCACGTACCAGGTGAGGCCCCCGGGGAACCTGACGGTGTGGCCGGCCAGGCTCACGTCGCTGTAGGCGCCCATCGCCACGCTGGCGAGGTAGCTCGCCGCCACCCCCACCAGGAACGCTGCGACCGCCGCCGGGTAGACCCTGCGCGGGTGTGGGTTGGCCGCCGGGGCTGTCCTCCCCCTTCCTAGGAGCCAGTAGGAGGCCAGCATGGGGCCGAGGAGGGGGCCCAGTATGACGCCGTAGCTCGCGGCGAACGAGGTCACGTACCCCACTATGTCCTGGGCCCGGTCTAGGGCCCACCAGGGCGCCAGCAGGAAGCCCAGCAGCGCCGCGGCGAGGGCGGCCCTCCTCCAGGTGAGGCCGGCCTCGGTGAGTATGTCCATGAGGGCCGGGACGTTCGCCGTAAGGTCAGTGGTCCACGGCGCTAGGAAGGCGAAGGCGAGGCCGAGGAGCACCGCCGCGAGGCCCGGGGCGTAGTCGGCCACGATCTCCTGGGGTAGGCTCTCCCCGGTCATGAGGGCGAGCTGGTAGCCGAGGTAGGTTCCCAGGAGCTGGCCGCCCACCATGCCCAGGAGGACCCCGGCCCAGACGGCCCCCCAGCTCCTCGCCGCCCTGGAGAGGTCGCTCATGTTGACGGCCACGGTGGCCCACCAGTTGGTCTGTATGGCCAGGTAGCCGAGGAAGGCGAGGCTCGTCCACGGCACCCCCTCCGGCGCCGCCCCCGGCTGGGCGCCGCGGCTGTGGAGCCACCAGGCGAGCCATGCGAAGTACGCCAGCATCAGGGGGCCGGCGAGGGTGGCGGCCCTGCCTATCCTCTCCACCCCGCCCCTCAGCACGAGGAGCATCGAGGCCAGGTAGAGGGCTAGGGATAGCGGTAGCAGCCTGGCGGCGGCCTCGAGCGTGTCGCCCTGGTAGTGGAGGGCTATGAGGGCTATCATGAGCAGCGCTAGGGCGCCGTTGTACGCCTCCACCCCGTACCATAGCGCCCCCACGAGGCCCCTCAGGGCTACGGCCAGCTTGGCCCCCGCGGTGCCGAAGACCTCCCTGGCCTGCTCGGGGAAGCCTATCCTCCTAGCCACGCCGGCGTGGCCGTTCAGGGCCATGGCGGCGGCTACTATGGTGTTACCCGCGAGCGCGGCGGCGAGGGCCTGGCCTAGGGTTAGCCCGGAGTGGTACGCTATGGGGCCCAGGAAGAAGAGCGGGAGGCACGAGGCCATGCTGAACATTACCAGGGCGAACCCGAGCGGGCCGAGCCCGCCTCCAGCCTCACCCGACCCCATGAACCCGGCCCGCAAATCCCATGGTGGGAGTTTAAAAGGGGCGCGCCCGTAACCGGGGGGTTAAACCACGCAGACCCCAGGGCGCCCCGTACGACCCGTGGCCCACGCGTGGCTCCCCCGGGGGGCCAACGCCGAATACCCCGGAGCCACCCCTCCCAGGGGCGGTGCGGAGCCTTGACGGGAGAGGGCGAGCCCCGCGAGGGGGAGAGGATAGTCTTCGCCGCCTCCACGGGCGGCGAGGGCCCCCAGGAGCTCTCCAGGGTGCTGGAGGCGGTCGACAAGTTCCTAGCGGGCCTCAGCCAGCACCTGGGCAGGCTGCTCGACACCCTGCTGGGCTCGATAGACGGCAGGAGGGTCGGAGAGGAGGTGGCGGCGTTCTACAGGAGCCTCCGCGAGGCGGGCATGCCGGAGGACGTGGCGGCCGAGATGACCCGGGAGTACTTCAGGAAGAGGATGGTGACGGCGGACGCCCTAGCGAAGCTCGGCGACATCATAAAGAGGGAGATCTCGGGGGAGGAAGAGGAGGAGGGGGAGAGCTAGCCGGCCCCCCGGCGGCAGGCCCGCCCCCGCCCCGAAAGGGATGACCGATGAGCGGGGATCTCGAGGAGAGGCTGTCCAGAATCGAGAGGCTGCTGGAGGAGGCCATCGAGAGGCTCGCCAGGCTCGAGAGACTCACCCTGGAGGCCGGGGGAGAGGCCAGGCTGGCGGCGGAGCTGGCCCTAGCCTTCACCCGGCCCGTGCAGGAGGTGCTAGACGCCGCCGCCCGGGCCGCCAGGGCGCTCTCCAGGCTGGCCGGCCCCGGCGGCTGGGAGCCCGACGGCGTGACCAAGGCCATAGTGGAGGCCCTAGCCGTGAGGGGGCCCCTCACGCTGCGGGGGCTAGAGAGGGAGGTGCGCAGGATCCGGGGCACGGCGTCGAGGAGGGTGATACGCTCGAGGCTGGAGGAGCTCGAGAGGGCCGGTGTGGTGAGGGTCGAGAGGAGGGGTAGGAGGCTGGTGGTGAGGCTTGCCACGGACTAGGGGCGGGAGGGCCCTCCAGCTGCTCGCCCTAGCGGCTAGGCTCGCCGCTGTCTCGGCGAGGGCGGCCGGGCTCTACGCCAGGCTCCGCCTGCGCCTCTGGCTCTGGAGGCGCCTCTCAGCCTGGAGGTTCTCCCGGGCCATCCGGGGGCTACCCCCGGGGCTTCGGGAGGAGCTGGAGGGCCTCTACCGCGAGGCGCTCGAGCCCCTGAGGCTCCCCGGCCTGGGCAGCCTGGCGGGGAGGCGGGCCCGCCGCCTGGCCGCTCGAGGGGTGAGGAGGCGTGGCAGGGGTTAGGCTACCGGACCCCCTGGGCCTGCTGCTGGGCCGCTGGGGGAGGATCAGCGTGGAGACGCCCCCGCTCGACCCGAGCCCCCGCCTCCACGTGGAGGCCCTGGGGGCCAGCGTCGAGGCCAGGCTAACCAACACGCCGGGCCAGCCCCTCAGGGTCGAGGGCAGGGGCCGGGCCAGGGTGGTGGTGGCCGAGAAGCCCGGCGTGGGGCTCGAGGCTAGGGTGAGGCTATCCGGCCAGGCGACGCTATCCGGGCCGGCAGCGGAGCTGCACGTAGACGCTAGGGGCTCAAGCCTGGACGCCGAGGCCTCGGGGCTGCGCGGGCTGGCCCTCGAGCTGAGGGCCTCCTCCGCCAGGGTCCGAGCAGGCCTGGCGCCGGGCGCCACCCTGAGGGTCAGGGGGCTGGCCTCCGCGGCCGCCATACGCCTCGACCCCAGGGCGCCTGGGGAGTACGAGGTCGAGGTGGAGGCCTCGGCTAGCTCCATAAAGGTAGAGGCGCCCCCGGAGGCGGCCTACATCGTGGAGGGCCCCAGGCCCCCCAGCCTGAGCGTGAGGAGCGGCCAGCCCGACCCGGCGAGCGCCCGCTACGTCATACGCGTGAAGGCCCGCCTCCAAGGCGCCACCCTAGCCCTCACCTAGCCCCCGCCCGGCGGCGTCGAGTAGCAGCCTAGCCGCCCGGCTGCCCGAGGCGGCGGCCCTCACGGCGGCCTCCCGACATTTTCTCTCCAGGCTCTCCAGGGGCTCCCCGAGGAGGGCTGGGTCGAACCTCGCGGGGGCCCTGTCGAGGCCCGCCGAGACCAGCAGCTCCCTTATCTCGCCGCACAGCGTGTCGAGCGCTGGCTTCAGGCGGGAGGCGAGCCCCGTAAGGCCCTCCCGCCTAGCCCTCGCAGCGAGGGCCGTGCACTTGTACCTCGCCTCCAGGTAGACCTCGACGAGCCTCAGCTCCTCGGGTCCCGCCAAGCCCCGCCAGCCCCCTCTGGGGCCAGCGCCGCCGGGGGGTTTGTGGGCTCCTATATGCCCGGGGGGGCGCCAGCCCAGCCCTCAGCGCTGGCCCCAGAGGGCCCTGCAGGCCAGGTAGTAGCCCTCCTCGCCCCAGCCACCGGGGGGCGCTAGCGCCGCGGCGGCCCCAGCCAGCCCGGCCGCTACTGCGAGGGCAGCCGCGGCCCCTGGGGGTAGGAGGCTCATGGCGAGGTTCCCCAGGGCCCAGCCGGCCCCCATGGAGGCGTATAGGGCGGCGTAGGCCCTCGCCCTCGCGCCCTGGGGTACCCCGGCGGCTGCTGCCCGGTAGGCGGTCTCGTAGGCGCTCATCGCGGCCCCCCAGAGGGTTGCCCCGAGGGTGGGCTTGGGCGCTAGGAGGGCGAGGGTGGCGGAGGCCGAGAGGGCGGGGCCGAGGGCTAGGGCGGCCCGGGGGCGCCTGTCGTAGAGGAGGCCTAGGGGCACGGCTAGGGCTGCGTCTGAGAGCATGGCCAGGGAGTAGAGTAGCGCTACGTCGACGCCGGTGACGCCCGAGGCGGAGAGCCTGTAGGACGCCTGGGCCCAGTGCATGAGAGCCGCCATGCCCAGGCCCGCGGCGAGGGCGAGCCTAGCTGCCCCCCGGGGCAGGCCGGGGGCGCCGCCGCTGCGGGGGCGGAGGGCCTCCCTTGGGGTGGGGTAGGCTAGGTACGCGGCTAGGAGCGAGGCGAGGGCGAGCGCCGCCGGCACGGCTAGGAGGGCGTAGGCGTGCCTGTACCCGTGCCCCCGGAGGGCGGCGGCGACCACGAGGGCCCCCGAGACGGCGCCGGCCTGGTCTGCGAGCTCGTGGAGGCTGAAGGCTAGCCCCCGGGGCACGCCGCTGGACACCTCCGCCAGTATCGCGTCCCTGGGCGCCGCCCTGAGCCCCTTCCCGGCCCTCTCGGCCAGCACGAGGGCTAGGGCCAGCCACCAGCTGCCGGCGAGCGCTAGGAGGGGTACAGCTAGGAGGTTGACCGCGTACCCGAGGAAGGTGAGGCCCCAGTAAGCTCTGGGCCCCCGGAGCCTGTGGGCGAGCTCCCCGCCGGCGAAGCGGAAGGCGTAGCTCACCAGGTCCCCCACGCTCACCGCCCCCGCCACCACGAGGGCCGCGCCGAGGCTCCTCAGGTAGGGGCCGAGCACGCTCCTAGCCCCCTCGTACGCCATGTCGGCGAACAGCGATGTCAGCGAGAGAGCAGCGAAGGCCGCCAGAGCCGCACGCCTCGGCCCAGCCATGGCGCACGCCAGCCCCACCCCCCGCGGGGGCGCCTCCGTATTAGGGGGCGGCTCGAGGGGTCCTAGTGCTCCTCGATTTAATCCTCCCAGCCCCCGCCACCTCCCCGGGAGGCTGGCCTGGCTTGGGCGGGCGTGGCGGCGCCCTCGAGGCTCGAGTGGAGGGATTCAAATCCGTGGGTAGCGCAACCCTGAGGCTGGCCCCCCTAACTCTCATACTCGGCCCCCCCGCCAGTGGTAAGAGCAACCTCCTCGAGGCGCTGGAGGTTCTAGGGTTCGCGGTGAAAACCCTGATAGAGGCTGCCGCCGGGGAGTACCCGTCTCAACGGGACGTTGGCAGGCTTGACGACTACGTGCGGGCCGTGCGCTGCAGCGACCTCCTCAGCACCTTCAGGGGTGCGAAGAGGTCTTTCCGGGTAGCGCTCGGGGGGCCCCAGGGTGGGATAGCCGCCGCTGGCTCGTGCGAGAGCCCTAGGAGGCTGAGGCTCTCGGTCGCCCTCCGGGGGGCGGGTGGCGAGGTTGAAGTCGAGGTTAGGGCTCTCATAGGGCGGAGCCGCTCCCTGAGGGGCTTGAGGGGTGACGTCAGGGAGCTCTTCGGCGAGGAGGCCCTCCCTCTTCTAGACTTTATCCGAATGTTCTTCGAGAGCAAGGAGAGCGAGGAGTCAGTAGCTGTCAAGGTACGGCGGGGAGCACATGAGGGCGGTGGGGCCCCTCAGGTGTCGAGGGTGTGGGCTCCCGTGCCGAGGCTATACGGCTTCGACAGGATGAACGTGCTCTACACCCTCCAGCATAACCTGGCCACGGCACGCTATCCTGAGTCCTACATGGAGGAGAGGGGGAGGAACCTGGGATTCATACTCTACAGCTACGACAACGTGCTCCGCGAGGTCCAGGATGTGATCGACGAGGTCGTGGAGGGCATTGAGGTCCACCCCCTAGCCGACGGCGGCCTAGCCTTCTTCGACGGGGGACGCGATGTTGGGCCCTCCAGCGTGAGTGACACCCTGCTCCGCGCGATCTACGGGGTGGCAGCCATCGCCTCGAACAAGGTCTCAGCCCGCTACTGGGAGGGGAGGAGGCTGGAGGGCGGCGGCCTCTCAGAGGCGACCCTCCACCCGATAGTCATGCTGGAGGAGCCGGAGTCCCACATGCACCCCTGGGCCTTCGGCGGCCTGGCGAGGTATCTGGTGGACAGCGCTAGTGAGGGCCTGGTGAGCCTCGTGGTCACAACTCATAGCGGCAGCCTAGCAGACCTGATAGTAGGGGAGGCTCTCAGGGGGGACCCGGGCCTCCTGGGAGTGTACTATTTCCAGAGGCCACCCGGTGGGGCCACGAGGGTATACAGGGTCAGCGTGGACAGGCTTTACGCCGAGGAGCTCATGACCCTCGACGAGCTGATACGCCAACCCGAGAACGTGATCGAGAGGCTTGTATCCGAGGACATTATGGTGAGGGTCTAGCGGTGGGGGTACCCTTGGCTAGAGGAGCCGGGGAGAAGCCCTACGGCTTCGTGGGTGAGTGCAACCTAAACACTGCCATAGGAGAGATCATCAACCATAAGCACTACCACACGCTCCCCAGCCTCAGAACGAGACACTGCGAAGGCGTCGGCGATTGCACCAAAAAGCTCGAGAAGACCCTCAGCTCAGGGGACCCCAGCGGTGGCTCAGGTCGATCCGGGGCGCTAGCTGGCGTCGTCTTCGCCATAGACTTAGAGGACCCAACCCGTGGCCGGCCCCTCCACCTGATGGTGGCGAGGGCCATCGAGAGGTGCCAGGAACCCCACGGGATCCCCTGCAGGCTCCCCCGCGGCTCGGAGCCCCTAGTCGAGGGCCACATATGCAGCCCTAGGGGGAGGGGCCCTCGTGTGGCCGTCATCCTATACAGGGGAGGCCCGGAGAATGTCTACGAGCGGCTCACGGGGAGAACCATCAACGACGAGACCCGTAGGATACTCAAAAGCCGTAGGATCTTTCGTTACGTAAAAGTATGCGCTGGGGGTGACAGCCGGGTCGTGTGCGATATACTAGTACGCCTAGCAGAGGTTACCGGGGAGTGCCTGCGCCGCCTACTTGGGGGGTGGGGCCAGCAGCGCCTGCCAGCCAGAGGATAGGCGTGCCGACGGCCAGGCTTAGGAGGAGCATGTGGCCGGCCCGATACTCCCCCATGGCTAGGCGTACCAGCACGTCCGAGATGGCGAAGAGCAGGCCTGCAGCGAAGGCTAGGGTGTACGCTGCCAGCTGGGCGTCGAGCGTCGCCTCGGCCACCCCCCGGGAGGGGGACGGCGGGGCATGTATCGGTTATAGGCATATCCCGCGGCTGTGGCAGCCGGGGGGCCACGCTGCTACCTGCGCCCGAAGATGCGCGAGAGGAACCCCCTCCTCTCCTGGCGGCGGCCCGGCTCCCCGGCCGGCTTCCCGGCCTCCCCGGGGGCTTCCCGGGGCTCCTCAACGCAACTCTTTATGAAGGGCCTCGCGCAGTCCCTGCAGGAGACCCTGTCTAGCCTCGCATGCGAGACCCCGCGCTCCTCTATGAGCCTCTCCAGCTCCTCCAGGCTGCCAGTGTACCTCCTCGCCATGTTGGAGCCCGGGTCCACTAGGAGCACGGAGCACAGCCTCCCCCTGTATATGAAGAGGTTCATCGTCGCGCCGTCCGAGAGTTCTATGTACACGCGGTAGAAGCCGGCGCCGTTCGCCCTGCTCCTCTCAACGGCCTCGCGCACGAGCCTCCTATAGTCGCCCGACACCGTGAGCGTTGTCGAGTAGTATATCAGGTCGGTGAGCACCGCGCTTACCTCCTCCATCGAGAGCTCCTCGCCCCTGGACGCCTTCTCTATAATGGCCCTGGTCTCCTCGCTCGAGCTCTCGAGGGCCTCCCTGCTGGCGGGCTCGAGCATCCTGTAGGCCTCCATGACCCCGGCCCCCCCGCTGGCCCCCGGCGGGCTCAGGGCCTCCTCGATGGTGGGGCTCCCCGAGGGCCTCGCCTCCGGCGCCATAGCCATGTCTAGCTCTAGGCCCGCCCTCGTGAGCCTCTGCAGCTCAGCATACCCCCTCAGCGGGCTCTCGCCCGAGATCCTGGAGAGCGCCTCGAGGGCCCGGTCGCCGGTGTAGGCCTCGCCCCGGGGGCCCTCCACGCAGGCTAGGACGACCCGGTCCCCCTCGCCGTCGAGTATGATCGTGTAGCCGCCCCCCTCGAGGTCCAGGGCCGCCTCTATCTTCCAGGGGCCGCCGCCAGCCCTCCTGGCGAGGCCCGCCAGGAGCTCCCCCACAGTCGAGGCCCCACTAGCCGAGACGAGCTCGACCTGCTCGCCCTTAGCTGGGAGGTTACACGAGCCTCCACTCACTTCAGCCCCCCGGCGGCCCTGGCCCGGCTGGAATAAATTAGCGTTTGGCAGCATTAATCAGCCCTAGGAGTGGGCCCCCCGGGGCCCCCTAGAACCCCCCCCGGGCAGGCTGCGGGCGGCCGGGGCTAGGAGCCTCTCCCTTAGCCTGGCCGGGCGCCCCCCATCGTCGACCACGGCCCCGCAGTGGGGGCACCTCCTCCAGTGGAGCGTGGCCCCACACTCCGAGCAGTGGGTGGCCGAGAAGGGGAGCCTCGCGCCGCAGCGGGGGCATAGGATCACCGCCCATGAGAGGTCTGCGCCGCACCGCCCGCAGCGCGGCCCCTCCCCGGTGATCGCGCGGAGCAGCGGCTCCCCGAAGCCGGGCTTGGATATCACTATGATCGAGTCGCCGCCCGACGCCGCGACGGCGACGTCCCGCTCGGGCGAGTGGAAGACGGCGGCCGCGGGGTCCCCCAGGCCTAGCTCCCGCCTGGCCCTCCTGACGAGCTGGGTGGCCCAGGCGGCTAGGTTCTCGGCCTCTCCGCCGCTGACGCCCCTGGCCTCGACCACGAGGCCCTCGCTGGCCCTAACGTAGCCGGCCACGGGGGCTAGGCCCTTCAGGTACCTGGCTGCCGCCTCGAAGTCTATCGCGGCCAAGGCTCCAGCCCCCGGGGGGTGGGGGTTGGGAAAGAGTGGGAGGGCGGCTAGCCTACTATGGCCTTCAGCTTGTCCCTCTGCCTCTTGATCTCGTTGCGTATCATGCCTATCATCGCCGTCTTGTCGGCTATCACGAGGACGAAGTTCTCACCCAGGTCGCCCACCACTATCATGCCGTCGTCGTACTCGAGCGACATTATCCTGGGGTCTCCAAGCTCGAACTGCGCGCCTATCTTAGCCATGTTGTTCACTATACCGCTGACGGCGGCGCCTAGGTCCTCCGCGTCTATCTCCCTGCCCGGAACCACGGCGTCCAGCACCATGCCATCCTTGGAGACCACTATGACGCCCCTGACGCCCTCTATCCTGCTCATCTCGGTTAGTATCTTCTTGAGGGCGCTCGCCATGGCCCTCCCACCTCCACCCCTATAACATTACCTCCCGGCTTAAAAACTATTGGGTGTATAGTATATGTCAACTATGCGCCCCCAGGCTAGGCTAGGGTAGCCCCGTCCACCAGCAGGGCTGGCGCGCAGGTGGAGCCCCTGCACTCCAGGGGCCCGGCGGCGCCCAGGTAGCCGGGGCCGAGTAGGTGGTACACGTCGGCCATGAGGCTGACCCCCTTCACGGGCCCCACTATGGAGCCCCGCTCCACCAGGTAGCCGTGGGTTACCGTGGCGGTCAGCCTCCCGCTCTCGGGCCTCGACATCCACATGCCTATGTTGGCGGTAGCCACCACCCCCCTCTCCACCCGGGCCACCAGGTCGTCCAGGCTGGCGTGGAGCTTGGCTGGGCGGAGCACTAGGCTCGACGCCCCCGGCGCGGGCCTGGCCCAGGGGCTGCGCCTCGAAGCGTTGCCAGCGGGCCCCCCGTGGGGGTGGCGTGAGAGGGTGTAGTGGGTGTGGAGGTACGCCTCCAGCCTGCCGGAGGCCACGAGGGCCTTCGCAGCGGTGGGGTGTCCCTCGGCGTCGAACCTCGAGGAGGCCGGCCTCCAGGGCCTGTGGGGGTCGTCGGCCAGGGTTAGGCTCGGGGAGAGCACCTGCTCCCCCAGCCTCCCCGCCAGGGGGCTGCGGCCCTCGATGACCGCCTCCGCGCTCAGGGCGGGCTCGAGGAGGGTTGACAGCATCTCACCCGCCTGGCCGGGCTCCAGTATGACCTGCCCCCGGAAGGCCCCGTCGAGCCCCCGGGCCTGGGAGGCCTCGACGGCCCTTGCCGCGGCTAGGGCTGCCAGCTCCTCGGAGGCCCGGGGCTCCAGCCTGGTGGAGTCGAGGTAGTCGTAGTAGGTGCCCTCACCCCTGACCGCCTCCACGTAGAAGACATAGTAGGTCGAAGCCTCCCCTACGGGGCCCCCGTAGCTGTTGGCGTATGCACGCGCCTCCCAGCCGGCCGCGGCGCTGGCCTCGCTGATGGAGGCGCCCCTGCTGGCGGCGGCGCTCGCAGCGGCCGCCAGTATGGGGGCCAGCTCCCCGGGGCCGGCCTCGGCCGTCTCCGGGTGGTACGCCCCCTCCACGCCCCCCGGGGCGGCTGAGACCCTCGGGTTGAACCCCGGCCAGGAGGGGTCGGGCTGCACCCGCCTCGCCGCGGCTACCGCCGCCCTGACTATCTCCTCGACCTGCCCGGGCCCGGAGACCCGGCCGCCCGCCCCGGCGACGGCGCCTTTCACCGCGACCCTGACGCCGAGGGTTAGCGTGGTCGAGACGGTCGACCTCTCCACGCGGGAGGAGCGCATGTCTACCTGGGCCTCTCTCGACGCCACGGCGTAGGCCTCGGCCTCGCTGGCGCCGAGGCGCTCGGCCAGCCTCACCACCTCCTCGAGCCGGAGCCACCCTGGCAGCTGGGGCTCTCCCGCCTCCACGCCCGTGTCACCTCCCGCCGACGAGCATGCCCCTAACCCTGACGTGCGGGCCCCCGTCCCCGACGCGGACGAGCTGGCCGCCCTTGCCGCAGCCGCCGAAGACGCTGGTTGAAACCCTAAGGTCCCCGCCGACGGCGTCTATGCTGTTGAGCACCTCTAGTATGCGGCCGGTTATCGAGACCCCCCTCAGGGGCTCCCTAGCCTCGCCCCCCTCGACGAGGTAGGTGACGCCCATGTTGAAGGTGAAGGTCCCCTGGCCCGGGTCCGTCTGCCCCCCGCGGGCGCCCTTGGCTGTGACCAGCAGCCCCCGCCGGGTGTCCTCCAGCATCTCCTCCAGCCCCCAGTCGCCCGGCTTCATGTAGAAGTTGGTCTGCCTCACGAGGTGGGGGTGGGCGTAGCTCTGCACCCTGGCGTTCCCCGTCACGGGGAGGCCGAGCCTCGCGGCCTCCACCCTCCCGGTGAGGTGCGACCTCAACACGCCCCGGTCGACCACCACCGTCTCCCCCTTGGAGCTCGCCTCGTCGTCGAATGGGACGTAGTAGCCCTCGGGGTGGAGGCCGTCGTCCACTATCGTCACCCACTCGGGGGCCACCCTCGACCCCAGCCTCCCGGCTAGCACGCTCGCCCCCGATGCTACGAGGTCGCCCTCGCTCGCGTGGCCGAAGGCCTCGTGGAGGAGGAGCCCGACGACCTCGGGGTCGAGTATCACGTCGTACCTCCCAGCCTCGGGCACCCTGGCCCGGGAGCTCTCGACGGCGAGTCTGGCCACCTCGATGGCCAGGGACTCCCAGTCCTGGGACTCCACGAACTCCCAGCCCGCCACCATGCTCCTGCCATCGTAGACAGTCTCGAGGCTGCTGCCGGGGGCCCTGCCGGTTGCGGACTGCACTAGGCCCACGAGCCTCACCTCCACCTCCGCCAGGCCGCCGTCTGTGGTGGCGACGACCCTCCAGTCGTGCTGCACCCCGAGCCTCGTGGCGGAGCTGGCGACGCCCTCCACGCTCGAGGCCGCCCTGTTGGCTGAGAGGGCGACCTCCACCATTTCTGCGAGGTCGACCTGCATGGGGTCCCTGCTGTAGGCCGACCTGGCCCTCCCGCGCCCCGGGCTCCCGGCGAGCTCCACCCTCAGGCCCCCGGCGGAGGCCACCGCCCTGGCGGCGGAGAGCGCC
Organism: Acidilobaceae archaeon; assembly: GCA_026985435.1. Lineage (GTDB taxonomy): Archaea > Thermoproteota > Thermoprotei_A > Sulfolobales > Acidilobaceae > Calypsonella. The sequence goes on along the minus strand of JALSQL010000014.1, from coordinate 3,765 downwards.
TCCTCCACCGCCGCCCTGACGCCCTGCCTGTCGAGCCTCGTGGTCGAGGAGTACCCCTGGGCTCCGCCCTCCACAACCCTGACGCCGAGGCCCGCTGTGGTGGTGTAGGAGGCCTCCTTCACCACCCCGTTCTCAACGTAGACCAGCCGGTAGCGGTACACCTGAACCCTCGCGTCGGCGTAGCCCACCCCGAGCCTCGACGCCTCCTCGAGGAAGAGGTCGGCCACCACGGCCGGGTCGACGCCGTCGCCGCGCCCCAAGCGGCCCGCACCCGCCGCCCAGGCGGGCGGGGGCGGCTAATAGGCACGCCGAGGGGCTAGCCTGAGACCTCGACCTCCACGTTCACCGGGTACTCCACAGTCACGGCCCCCTGTAGGGTGTAGCGGAGGGTGAGGTTCAGGACCGCCACGCTGCCGGGGTCGCCCTCCACGTGTATGTAGGCCCTCACCTGGTACTGGCCGGGGAGGCCGACCCAGCTCGTCTCCCCGGAGACCACCCGGCCGTAGGAGACGACTATCGGGGTGCTAGTCTCGGGCCCGCTTGGGCTCTCGAGCCAGACGCTTATGTTGGAGAAGCTCCCAGCCACTGTCTCGTAGGCGTCGAGCCTCATGCTGGCGTTGAAGTCCACCCCCGCGAGGGTGTTGTTGGCGTTCACCAGGTTCAGGGTCACGCCTGTGGAGGGCTGGGAGACCCGGTAGAGGTCGCCCCCCACCACCCACTCGAAGGTGGCCCGGGCCACGAGGGTCGACATGCTCGAGTCGGTGTATACCTCTATGGTGGCGTTGGGGGCGAACTTCCACTGCCACGCCTCGAGGCTCACCGTGTCGCCGCTCGCGGTGGCCGAGGCTAGCACGTTGTTGTTCGAGTCCAGTATGCGCACGTACCACCCGGGCTGGAGGCCGGTGACGTTGACGTAGTAGGGCGACGCCCCCACGGTGACTAGGAGCATGTCGAAGTCCACCTGGAAGGTGTCGGCGGAATAGTACACCCCGAGGCCCACCGAGCCCACGTCCACCGACGTGTCGGTAGCAGACACCACGAGGTTGGTGCCACTGTAGAGGGCGGCCTCGCCTGTAGAGTCGTCCCTGTAGGCCGTCATGTCGTACCAGACCCCGCGGTATATGGAGACCCGGCTCGAGGAGAGGAGCGACCACGAGTTCCCATTATAGAGGTATATCTGAGCGTAATCGTTCCCGTAGCGGTCGTAGTCCGATATCTCGAAAGCGCTTATAGTATAGAAGGCCCTCCCAGGCTCCGCGGACTCCCGCAGGACTATGTCGGCGTAGCCTGAGCCCGAGTCTATGCGGAAGACGTAGTTCACCCAGATCCTCTGGGAGATGGTGGCTGTCCTGTTCACCAGCGCTATGCACTCCCCACCCTCGCTCCCGGCGGTGCCCGTGGCGGCCACGCTCACGTAGCCCTGGCTGCTCCAGCTCCACGAGCATGCGGGGTCGGGGTTGAGAACGTAGAGGTCCCCGGAGGCGAAGGGGTTGGAGTCGAAGCTGCTCCAGTAGACCGCAGCCCGGGAGGCGAGGCCTATAGCGTAGCCCCCCGGCAGCGAGACCGTCACGTTAGCCGAGGCCCCCGCCGGGCCCAGGGACGTGGAGACGTACTCCCCGTCGTTCGAAGCCGACAGGACCACAGGGGGCTCCACGGGCTGGAGGGTGAGGTTAGCCGGGTAGAGGACGTAGACACTCGCCTCCCCCCGCAGCCCGGCGGCGGGCCCCAGGGCCAGCGCCACGGCTAGAAACGCCGCGAGGAGGCCCGGGAAGGCCGGCCTGCCAGCAGCCAGCCGCCAGCCAGCCCCCCCGGGCACCGCGGCGCACCCCCAGCGTCTGTGATGGTTTGCCGCGCCTAAATTTAACGTGGAACCCCGCCGCCTCCGGAGCCCGGGGCTGAGCCGCCCTTGGAGCCCCCGGCATGGTGCGACCCCCTACCGCTAACCTGGCCCGGAGCCCTCTGGGCCCTCTGCTACCCGGAGCCCCACCGGGCGCCCCGCGGGCTCTGCGGCCTCCGCGCCGAGGCCCTCCGCTCCGCTGGCGTGGCGGGCCTCTGCCAGGCCCCCCGGGGGCCGAGGCTGCCGGGCGGCCTGAGGGTGCTGGGTAAGGGGCACGCCGGCGTGGTGGCCCTAGCCTACACCCGGTGGGGGCCGGCGGCGGTGAAGGTGCTCAGGCTCGACAGTAGGAGGGCGAGCCTCGAGCGGGAGGCGGCCCTCCAGGCCGCGGCTGCGAGGGCCGGGGCGGCCCCCGAGCCCCTCGCGTGGGGCGGCTGGTTCATAGTCTCACGCTACATACCCGGCCCCACTCTGGGCTCGCTCGGCTCGCCCCCGCCTGGCTGGGCTGTTGTGGCGGCGGTGGAGGCTGCGAGGGCGCTCGACGCCGCGGGGGTTGAGCACTACGAGCTCCACAGGCCGTGGAGGAGCGTGCTCTACACCAGCACCCGCGGGGGGCCAGTTGCGGTGGTCGTGGACTACGAGAGCGCTGGGAGGGGCTGCGGCAGCCTGGTCAGGCTGGTGGCCGGCCTCGCCGCCAGGGTGCCCGGCCTCCGGGCCGCCGCCGTGGGGGGCCGCCTGAGGCCGCTGCTGCGCGAGTACAAGCTAGGCGGGTGCCCCCACCACCTCTACAGGGAGATACACGCCTCCGTGGCTGCAGCTGTTGGCGTAGAAACGGGGTGGGAGGATGCAGGCTAGGCCCCCTCGAGCCCCTCCCCCGCGGGGGCCGCGGGCTCCGCTACGTGGATGCCCGCGGCCCCGGTTGGGGTGGCCGGCAGGGGGAGGGCCTCCGGCGCTCCGGCCGGGGCGACGCCTGCTATGATCTCCTCGAGCTTGTCCCTCCTCACCACGAAGTACTTCGTCTCCACGTGCGTCGCCTCGAACTCCGCCCTCGACATTATCTCTATCCTAACCGGCCTCCTCGACGGCCTGTAGCCGCAGCGGGGGCACGCCCCGCCGTGGCCGCTGAGCGCCTGGTCTATCGTCGGGGGCCCGCTGTACTTGGCCCGGTTGCCCGGGTCGCCGAGGGCGTACACGTGGTACTTGAAGCCGCACCTCTCACAGACCACGAGTATCCTGCCTACCCCATACTCGCGGCTACCCACGACTTGCACCCCCAGGAGGCCCACCCGGAGGGGCATGGCGCCCCCCGGACTGCGCGGGGCGGTATTACCGCGGGGGGAGGCTGGTTTAAGTTAGTTCGCCCCCGAAACCGGGGGGTATCAACGCCGTGAGCCCGGGCCGTGCATGGGTTGCAGAAGGCTAAGCCTTCCATTGCCATGCCAGCCTATCAGCCCCCGTAGCCGCCGTGTGTTAGGGGTGGGCTTAGGGTTACACCCACCACTTAACCCCCCAATCACCGCCCCCGCCGCCGGAGGTGCAGGGGGCCTGGCCGCCCGCAGGCTCAGGGTCGGCGGGGAGGGTCTCGAGAGAGCGAGGGCGGGGAGCGGCGTGGTCTACAGGAAGTGGGTGGAGAGCCCCGGCTACCTCCCCGCCGGGGCCCTCGTGGAGCTGGTCGACGATGCCGGCGAGCCGGCTGCGTGCGGGCTCTGGGAGCCCACCGGGCCAGTGGCGGTGCGGGTCCTCCACCCGGGCGCCTGCCCCTGGTCGAGCCCCGGGGAGGCCCTCGAGTCCCTCCTCGAGGAGGCCCTCCGGGCCCGCGAGAGGCTCGGCCCACTCTACCGGGGGAGCTTCAGGCTCGTGAACAGCGACGGCGACGGCATCTCGGGCCTCATAGTCGACTACTACGGCAGCGTGGCGGTCGTCCAGAGCAG
>JALSQL010000013.1 GCA_026985435.1 Acidilobaceae archaeon | reverse complement strand
ACCGCTCTACTGGCTCGAAGCCATCAAGACCCTGCTGGGTGAGGGCGTGGTCCGCGTCTACAGCCCGGCGGGCTTCACGGTCTACCCGAGGCCCGGCCCCATAAGCGGGGACGAGGCGGACTGGCTCTACACGCTGGCCGCCAAGACCAAGCAGGACTCTGGGGGCGGGGAGGTGAAGCACGCCGGCTTCCCCGCGGAGGCCAAGTTCAACGCCCGAGACGCCGCCGGCAAGAAGGTGCTACGCGTCGAGGTTCCCCTAGCCCTAGACAGGGGCGACTACGTGATAGTAGCACCATTCTCCTACAACGACAACGACGACAGCGACAAGTTCCCCGCAACCTTCAACGTAACGCTAGTAGCACCCGACGGCACCAGGATAGCCGGGCAGGCCATCCCCGAGGACGAGCAGGGCGAGGGCGAGGGCTGGAGGCAGGTAGTAGCCACCCTCACGGCCCACACGCCACAGCCCGGCACCTACACCCTACGCATAGACGTCGAGAACCACGACACCACACTCGACGACACCACCGTGGAGGCCGACCTGGTCCTATACAAGGTCGTAGCCGCCAAGATACTAGCACCCTCGGGCGCCTGCCGCCTCCCCTACAAGCCGGCCGAGGACCTACACCCAGCCCAGGGCCAGGCCAACACCACCAGGCTAATCCTAACGTTCCAGCCCGCCACGAGCACCCCCTACCCCGCCAACATAATCTACAGCGGCCCACAAGGCATAGACCGCACGCTAGTAGCGAACAGTACAGGCCTCTACATAGGCGGCACCACGCTAGCCAACACGCGCACACTAAACGCGACGCAGGGCGCCGAGGTGGCGGCTGGCGGGTTTGGTTGTTATGGGTTCGGTGTTGCGTGGTTGGATGATCTCCTTATGGTTTGGATGTCTATGCTGGCCTCGAGTATGTCCTGGGCGTAGTTGGCTATCCTCGCTAGGCTTAGGGCTGCGTGGCTTAGGGGCGGGTTGTGGGCGTGCGTGTCCCTGGCCCTCCTGAGCTCCCTGGCGAGCCTCGAGGCCTCGTTGGCCCTCGTGTTGGCCTCCTCGAGGTTGGGGTTCTGGAGTAGCCTCGTGGCGTGTGAGACCAGCCCGCGTAGCCCCCTCATCTGGGGTAGTAGGGGCTTCAGTTTGTGGGCGCCCCGGGAGGCTATGGAGGAGAGTATGGTGGTGTGGTCTCCTATCCTCTCGAGGCTCTTTATAGCGAGGAAGACGTGGGGCGCCTCGGCCGCTGTTAGGCCTATGGTGGCGTAGGCTGTGCCGTGGAGGAGGCTCTTGGTGAGCTGCCTCACCAGGTAGAGGTACAGCCTGTCCACTATGTCGTCCCTCCCGGCCACCTCCCCGGCCATACCGCTGTCGCCGGCCTCGACCGCCGCCTCGAGGCTCTCCATCATCCCCACCACGGCCCTCCTCATCTTGGAGTAGGCGTCCCAGAAGCCGACGGAGTAGTCGTCGAGGACGGCGTAGAGCCTGTAGAGGCCGGGCTCCGCCTCGAGGACCTCCACCCCCAGGAGTATGTTGCGGAGCTGGCCAACCAGCCTCTCAGCCTCGCCAGCAGCCTCGGGGGGGTAGTGGATCTCCACCACCTCGGCGCCGGCCACGTAGTGGGAGACGACCCTCCTCAGGCTCCCGCTGTAGTCGCCAGGCCTGTACTCGACCCTAGCCCCAGCGCGGCCGCCCCGGCCCCCGGGCTGGCTGGGGGCGGGCTCGACTAGGAGCTGGCCGCTGGGGAGCACCACGAGCCTGACCCTCGACCCCCGGGTTATGCCGTGGGAGACGGCCCACTCCTTGGGGAGCGCCACCACGTACGTGGAGCCGCCGACGAGCTGGACCCTCCTGTAGTACTCGCCCTCCACCCCCCGCAGCCCCCCGCATCACCCGGGGCCCGCGGGCTATATAAGCTATATAGGCCTCTATTTGTTACAGCCTCCACTATATTTTATTTAGAGAGTGTAGAAAAGCCTGCCAGACAGCGGGCTGGCCCCGAGGATGCGGGGCTTGGCTCGGGCTAGGAGGGCGGTCTCTCGGGGGCTGGCCGTGTACGCTGCCCTGGTGGCGGCCCTGGTGGCGTACACCGCCGTCGCAGGCACTGGCTGCAAGGCGGCGATCCAGGGGAGTGGTAGTAGCTTCCTCTACCCGCAGATGGAGGTCTGGGTCGAGCGCTTCAGGGAGGCCGAGCCGGGCGTGGTCATAAACTACAACCCAACGGGGAGCGGTACGGGCCAGAACCAGTTCCTCCAGGGCGTGGTGGACTTCGCCGGGAGCGACCCGCCCCTGAAGAGGGCCGACTGGGAGAGGCTGCGGGGCCGAGTTGTTCAGGTGCCCGTCATACTGGGGGCCGTCGCCGTGGTCTACAACATCCCCGGGCTGCGGGGCCACCTGAACCTCTCCGGGGAGGTGCTAGCGGGCATCTACCTGGGCAGGGTGCGCTACTGGGACGACCCCTCCATACGGGCCCTCAACCCGGGCGTGGAGCTGCCCCATAGGGAGATAGTGGCGGTCCACAGGAGCGACTCCAGCGGGACCACGAATGTGTTCACCCTCTTCCTCCACAAGTCGGCCCCGAGCCTCTGGCCGGAGGGCCTGGTCGGCAAGTCCATAGAGTGGCCCGTGGACTCGACGGGGAGGGGGGTCGGCGGCAAGGGTAACCAGGGCGTGGCGGAGCAGGTCAGGCAGAACCCCTACAGTGTAGGCTACGTTGAGTACAACTACGCCGTCAAGACCGGCCTGAGCTACGCGTGGATAGTGAACCGCGAGGGTGTCTCCGTGCCGCCCTCGCGGGAGACGGTGCTCGCTGCGGCGGAGGCGGCGCTGGCTAGCCTGCCCAGCAGCCCTCTCGACGACTGGAGCGGGGCGTTCCAGGCCATCGTGTACGCGCCGGGGAGGGAGAGCTACCCCATAGCAAGCTTCAGCTTCCTCATACTCCGAACCCACTACCCCGACCCCGCCAAGGCTAGGGCCCTCTCGAGCTTCCTCCACTGGCTCGCCACCAGGGGCTACGACTACGTGATCGAGGGCTACGCGCCGGTGCCCCCGGCGATACGCTCGATGATAGACGAGGCCGCCAGGATAGTGGGTGGCGGGGGGTGAGCCCCGTGGGGCAGCCCAGGGAGGATAGGCTCTTCTACTACTCACTCCTACCCTTCGCGGGCGCCACCGTGGCCGTGGTGCTCCTGCTGGCGGCCGTGCTCGGCTACTACAGCCTGCCAGCCCTCCGGGAGTACGGCGCCAGCGTCATAGTGGGCTCGGAGTGGAGGCCGAGCGAGGAGTCCCCGCGGGAGGCCAGCTACGGCCTGCTGGTGCCACTCCTAGGCACCCTGGCCACGGCGGCCATAGCGGTCGCCACGGCGGTGCCCGTGGCTCTAGCGATGGTCGTCGCCACCGAGGAGGTGCTCCCCCCGAGGCTGCGGGGGCTGCTGGGGGGCGTGGTGGACGTCATGGCGGCGATACCCACGATAGTCTACGGGCTCTGGGGCCTGGAGGTGCTGGCCCCCCTGCTCAGGAGGCACGTGTACCCCCACCTCAACAGCGCCCTAGGCTTCCTGCCCCCATTCTCCTGCAGGGCCTACACGGGGGCCTCCTACCTGACCGCCGGCCTCCTCCTGGGGGTGATAGTTGTGCCCTACATCTACGCCATAGTGAGGGAGGCTTACAGGAGCATACCCTCCAAGTACCGCCTGGCCGCCTACGCCCTGGGGGCCACCAGGTACGAGGCCGTCAGGATACTCTCCGGCATGGTGCGGCCCGCGGTGGCCGCGGCGGTGCTCCTAGCCTTCGGCAGGGCCGCGGGGGAGACTGTGGCGGTCGCCCTCGTGGTCGGCTCAGCCTTCAACCCGCCCACCTGCCTGCTGGCGCCCGGCTACACGATAGCGAGCCTCATAGCCAACCAGTTCGGCGAGAGCTTCTACTACCCACTGATGGCGAACGCCCTCTACCTAGGCGGCCTCCTACTCCTAGCCATAGGGATAATCGCCAACGTGGCGGGCCTCAGGCTGCTCGCGGGGGCGAGGAGCCGTGCCGGACTATAGGCTGGCCAAGGACAGGGCCTTCACCATACTAGTCCTAGCCCTAGCCGCCGCCGGCGTGGCCCCCCTAGCCCACCTGCTCGCAACCGTCGCGGTTCGGGGGGCGGAGGCGATAGCGAGGGCTGGCCCCGGCTTCTTCACCGAGGCACCGGCGCCCCCGGGCTCCCGGGAGCTCGGCGGCATAGCCCCGGCCCTGGCGGGCAGCCTGCTGCTGGCGGGGGCTAGCGTGGCGATAGGCGTGCCGCTGGCGACACTCACGGCTGTGTTCATGCACGAGTTCCCCGAGTCCAGGCTGGCGAGGGCGGCTAGGGCGCTGGCTATGAGCCTCCTCGAGATCCCCACCGTGCTTGTCGGCATACTCGTCTACTCCATCATAGTCGTGCCCATGGGGAGGTTCAGCCTGCTGGCCGGCGGGGTGGCGCTGGCGATAGTGATGCTCCCCTACGTCGCCACCTACGTGGAGAGGGCGCTGGGCCAGGTCCCCAGGACCTACAGGGAGGCCGGCCTAGCGCTCGGAATGACGAGGGCCCAGGTGGTCTTCCACGTGGCGATGGGCGTCGCCAGGAGGGGGGTGCTGGCGGGGTTCATAGTCGGGCTCAGCAAGGCCCTGGGCGAGACGGCGCCCCTGCTCTTCACGATAGGCGGCAGCAGGGCTGTGGTCCAGGCCAGCCCCCTATGCCCGGGCGACGCCGTGCCCCTGCTGGTCTTCCAGCTCGCGCAGACGCCGTACGAGAACTGGAGGCTCCTAGCCTGGGGTGCCTCCCTGGTGCTCGTGGCGTCGGTGCTCCTCGTCTACCTCGCCGCGAGGCTCCTCGTGAGGGAGGTGAGGCTCTAGTGGGGCTCCTAGAGGTTGAAGGCCTCCGCGTGTGGATCGCCGGCAGGAAGATACTCGACGGCATAACCTTCACCTTCAAGCCCGGCACCGTCACGGCAGTCATGGGGCCCAGCGGGAGCGGCAAGTCAACCCTCCTGAGGACCCTCAACAGGCTCATAGAGCTGGAGCCCGACGCCAGGGTGGAGGGCCGGGTGGCCCTCGACGGGGATGACGTCTACTCTATGAACCCCTACCTAGTGAGGAGGCGGGTAGGGATGGTGTTCCAGACCCCCAACCCCTTCCCCCACATGAGCATCTACGACAACGTCGCCATAGGCCCGAGGCTCCACAGGCTGGCCAGGAGCAGGAGGGAGCTGGACGAG